>JADZCL010000377.1 GCA_020851615.1 Rubrivivax sp. | reverse complement strand
TGTGCGGCCACAGTCGCAACCAGGGCCCCTGCACGAGTTCGGCCGCCGCGTCGACGTGCGCCGCAGCCAGGGCGTCGGCCGCGGGCACCGCGACGAAGTCGCGCTCGTGCTCGGCCTCAAAGGCCTGCACGACCGCCTCGTTCTCGGCCACGAGGGGGCTGCAGGTTGCATAGACGAGCCGCCCGCCGGGCTTCAAGAGCCGCGCCGCAGCGGCCAGGATGGCACGCTGCTTCACCTGCAGTTCGGCCACTGCCTGCGGACTCTGGCGCCACTTCAGGTCCGGGTTGCGCCGCAGCGTCCCCAGCCCCGAGCACGGTGCGTCGACCAGCACGCGGTCGATCTTGCCGCTCAGGCGGCGCACGCGGTCATCGCGCTCGTGGGCGATCTGCGCCGGATAGACGTTGGAGAGCCCGCTTCGCGCCAGCCGCGGCTTGAGCGCCGCCAGCCGCGCGCCCGAGACGTCGAAGGCGTAGAGCCGCCCCGTGTTGCGCATGGCCGCGCCCAGCGCCAGGGTCTTGCCGCCCGCGCCGGCACAGAAATCCACCACCATCTCGCCGCGCTTGGCGGACAGCAGCAAGCCAAGCAGTTGGCTGCCCTCATCCTGGACTTCCACGGCGCCCGTGGTGAAGACCGCCTGCCGGTTCAGCGCAGGCTTGCCCTGGACGCGCAGGCCCATGGGTGAAAACGGCGTCGGCGCGGCGTCGATACCCGCCTCGGCGAGGGCACGCTGCACATCTTCGCGGCGCGCCTTCAATGTGTTGACGCGCAAGTCCAGCGGCGCGGGCTCCGACAGCGCCGCCACAAGCGGCCAGAACTCGGCCTCGGGCAACTGCTCGCGCAGCGCCGCCGCCAGCCAGTCGGGCAGGTTGTGCCGCAGCTTCTCGGGCAGCGCATGGCGGTCGATCGCGGCGACCTGCACGAGCCACTCCTGCTCGCGCGGGCCCAGGGCTGCCCGCAGGAAGGTCGGGCTGCCTTGCCAGGCCAGGATGGCCAGCCGCCGCTCGAGCGCTCCGCTGCCCGACTGCGCCAGGTGCTGCAGCAACAGGCGCTGGCGCAGCACCGTATAGACGGTCTCGGCCAGCGCGTGACGCTCGCGCCCACCCAGCGCCTTGTGCTTGCGGAAGAAGGCCGAGACCACCCCATCGGCGGGCTGGTCCAGTCGCAGCACCTGGCGCAGCAGTTCGGTTGCAAGGTCGAGCAGGGCGTCTGGATGCATGGCCCCACCGCTACAGCAGCACCTGCACGGCACCGTCGAGCTGGCGCACGAGGCCGTTCTCGATCACCAGACGATCCTCGACGAACCAGCGCACTGCCTGGGGGTAGATCACGTGCTCGGTGGCCAGCACGCGCGCCGCGAGCGCCTCCTCGTCATCCCCCGGCAGCACCGGCACGGCCGACTGCATCACGATCGGCCCGTGGTCGAGTTCGGGTGTCACGAAGTGGACGGTGGCACCGACCACCTTGCAGCCGGCGGCCAGCGCGCGGCGGTGCGTGTGCAGTCCCGGGAAGGCCGGCAGCAGCGAGGGATGGATGTTGAGCAGACGCCCGGCATGGCGTTGCACGAAGCCATCGCCCAGAATGCGCATGAAGCCCGCCAGCACGATGAGGTCGGGGGCAAATGGATCGATGGCCGCCGCCAGTGCCTCGTCGAACGCCGCACGCGACACGTAGGCCCGATGGTCGACGACTGCGGTCTGGATGCCATGCGCGGCCGCGAACTCGAGCCCCTCGGCTCCCTGCCGGTTGGCAATGACCGCAGCCACGACCGCCGGCCAGCGCTGCTGCACGCACCGCTGCACGATGGCCTGCATGTTGGAGCCGCGGCCCGAGATCAGGATGACGATGCGCTTCATGGGGCCGCGCAGTGTAACGAGGCCAAAGCGGTCGATCGCCGGTCGATCGCCGGTCGATTGCCGCCCCAGACCGGGCGCTTCAGCGAGAATCCGCGTTTTTGCGCCTCCGCAGCCCTGACCATCATGCGTTCCCGCGTCCTCTCCGGCATGCGCCCCACCGGCGCGCTGCATCTCGGCCACTATCACGGCGCCCTGAAGAACTGGGTGCGCCTGCAGGAGGAGCACGACTGCTTCTACTTCGTGGCCGACTGGCATGCGCTCACGACGCACTACGACGAGCGCGAGGTGATCGAGCAGAGCGTCTACGAGATGGTGATCGACTGGATCGCCGCCGGCCTGGACCCGGACAAGAGCACCATCTTCATCCAGAGTCGCCTGCCCGAGCACGCCGAGCTGTTCACGCTGTTGGCGATGGGCACGCCGCTGGGCTGGCTGGAGCGTGTGCCGACCTACAAGGACCAGATCGAGAAGCTCAAGGACCGCGACCTGGCGACCTACGGCTTCCTCGGCTACCCCCTGCTGCAGGCGGCCGACATCCTCATCTACAAGGCGACCTACGTGCCCGTGGGCGAGGACCAGAGCTCGCACATCGAGCTCACGCGCGAAGTGGCACGCCGCTTCAACCACCTCTACGGCCGCGGCCATGATTTCGAGGCCCGCGTGGCGGCGACGCGGGCGCGGCTGTCCAAGGACGACCAGCGCTACTACGACAAGCAGCGCAAGGCCTTCGGCGAGACCGGCGCAGCCGACGCCTGGGCCAAGGGCGAGGCGCTGGTGCGCCGCGCCGCAGCGGCGCTGCCAGGCTGGAGCGACGCCGACACCGAATTGCTGCTGGGCCACCTGCGCGGCAGCGGGCGCAGCGTGCTCGTCGAGCCGCAGGCGCTGCACACCGAAGTGCTGCGCCTGCCCGGCCTGGACGGCAGCAAGATGAGCAAGAGCTACGGCAATGCGATCCTGATGCGCGACGAGCCCGCAGAGGTCGAGCGCAAGGTCCGCGGCATGGTGACCGACCCGGCCCGGGTACGCCGCACCGACCCGGGCAACCCCGAGAAGTGCCCGGTCTGGGACTTCCACAAGGTCTACAGCGACGACGCCACGCGTGACTGGGTGTGGACGGGGTGCACGACCGCAGGCATCGGCTGCCTCGAGTGCAAGCAGCCGGTCATTGACGCCATCGTCAAGCAGCAGCAGCCCTGGCGCGAACGCGCCGCGGCACTGACCGCCGATCCAAAGAAGGTGCACTGGATCGTCGAGATGGGGACCGAGCGTGCGCGCACGGTGGCGCGCCAGACGATGAAGGACGTGCGCGAGGCGATCGGGCTCGGCTACTGATGGCGCGCGCACCCGGCCGCCCGGGCTTTGCGGGCAGCGTGGCGCGCATCACCGACCTCGCCTGGCCGCTGTTCATCGGCCAGATCTCGGTGGTGGCCTTCGCCACCGTGGATACGATGCTGCTGGGCCGCCATTCGGCCGCCGACCTGGCCGCGCTCTCGGTCGGCACCGCAGCCTACATCACGATCTTCATCGGCCTGATGGGCGTGGTGCTGGCGATCGGGCCCATCGTCGGCCAGCTCTACGGCGCCGGGCACAACGAGCAGGCCGGGCGCCAGTTGCACCAGGCGGTGTGGCTGGCACTGGGGTTGGCCGTGCTCGGCTCGTCGGTGCTGCTGTTTCCTGCCCCCTTCATGGCGCTGGCGCGCATGCCTGCGGAGCAGGAGGCCCGCGTGCGCAGCTACCTCGCGGTGCTGGCGCTCTCGCTGCCGGCCTCGCTGCTGTTCTCGGCCTATCGCGGCTTCAACAACGCCTTGTCGCGCCC
>JADZCL010000376.1 GCA_020851615.1 Rubrivivax sp. | reverse complement strand
GGGCAGCGAGAACATGCGCAGGCTTGCGCCCGCAGCGGTGGTGAAGCCTTGCAGGGTGGCGGCAAACGGGTGGGCAGTGGCGGTCATCGCGGGCTCCGATCGACGAATGCGCCGATTCTGCGCCGCGGCGCACGCCCTGCATGCCCGGTGCGGATTGCCTGCGTCGCCAATGCGGGCTGAGCCCGCACCGCGCTCAGTCGGCCAAGGGCAGGAGCAGGCGCAGCCGCGCCCCACCCAAGGGCGCCGCAAGCACCTGCACGCTGCCGCCGTAGGTCTCGGCCAGCGTGCGCACGATATCCAGGCCCAGGCCCGTGCCCGGGCGTTGCTCGTCGAGCTGCACCCCGCGCTCGAACATGCGTTCGCGCTGCTCGGCGGGCACGCCGGGGCCGTCGTCGTCGACGTCGATGCGCAACTGCCCGCGCTCGCACTGCACGTCGACGAGGACACGCGTGCGCGCCCACTTGCCGGCGTTGTCCAGCAGGTTGCCTAGCAGCTCGAACAAGTCCTGCTCTTCGCCGCGGAAGGCCAGCTCCCGGGCGGCCGGGTCTGTCGCGAAGTCCAGCCCGCGGTCGGTATGCAGGTGCTGCATGGTGCGCAGCAACGCCTGCAGGGCTGGCTGCACCGGGGTGCGCAAGCCCGTGGCGCGGACCGCGGCGGCGGCGCGCGCACGCGCCAGATGATGCTCGACCTGGCGATGGGCGCTCTGCACCTGTTCGCGCACCAGCGCCGCGAAGGCGCCCTGCTCGTGCGCTGCCGCGTTGGCCAGGACGGCCAGCGGCGTGTGCACCGCATGCGCCAGGTTGCCTGCCTGCGTGCGGGCGCGCTGCACCATCTCGGCGTTGGCCCCCAGCACATGGTTGAACTCCTGCACCAGCGGCTGCAGCTCCTGCGGAAAGTCGCCGGCCAGGCTTTGTGCCTGCCCGCTGCGTACGGCGGCCAGACGCTGGCGCAAGCGCTCGAGCGGGCGCGCCGCAAGCTGCAGCTGCAGCGCCACGGCCACCAAGAGGCCGCCCGCCAGCACGCCCAGCGCGATGAGCAGCATGCGCGTGAAGCGCTCGATCGGCTCGGCAATCAGGCTCTCGTCGGCCGCCACCACGAGCCGCAGAGGCGGCGCCTCGTCCTCTGGCAGTTGCAGCATGCGCGCCACGGCCAGCAGCGGCTGCCCCCGCGCGTCCCGCAAGGCCAGCACGCGGTACCCCTGGCTCGGTACGGTCAGCGGTGCCGGGGGCAGTGCAAGCGACTGGTCCCACAGCGAGCGCGAGCGCAGCAGTGCGGTTTGCGGTGCGCCGCCCAGGCGATCGATCTGCCAGTACAGGCCAGACAGCGGCTGCGTCAGGCGCGCGTCGCCCGCCAGCGGCGCCACCGTGAGCCCGTGGGCGGCCTCCCAGTCGACCGCGGCGCTGAGCTGGTTCAGCTGCAGCACCAGCTGCGCCTGCAGCTGCTCGGTCACGTGCTCGCGAAAGAGCGCACGCAGGCCCAGGCCCGCCACGCCGACTGCCAGCAGCACCCAGGCCAGCGTGCCCACGAACAGCCGCAGGCGCAGCGAGCCGGTCGGCGCCAGCGGATTCATGCCGTGGTCGCGTCGACCAGCCGATAACCCAGGCCGCGCACGGTCTCGATGCTGCCTGCGGGCAGCTTGCGCCGCAGCCGGCCGACGAAGACCTCGATCGTGTTCGAGTCCCGCTCGCTGTCCTGCGCGTAGATGTGCTCGGCGAGCTCGGTGCGCGAGAGCACCTCGCCCTTGCGCTGCATCAGCAGCGCCAGCAGCTTGAACTCGTGGCTGGTGAGCGAGAGCAGCTGGCCGTCCACCAGCACGCGCGCCTGCCGGGTGTCCAGCGCGATCGGCCCGCATTGCCACAGCGCGCTGCCGTGCTCGGCCCGCCGGCGCAGCAAGGCGCGCAGGCGCGCCATCAACTCCTCCATCTGGAAGGGCTTGGCCAGATAGTCGTCGGCGCCAGCGTCTATGCCCGCCACCTTCTCCTGCCAGGCACTGCGCGCGGTGAGGATCAGCACCGGCATGGGCCGCTGTGCTGCGCGCCAGCGGCGCAGCACGGAGAGCCCGTCCAGCAGCGGCAGGCCCAGGTCAAGCACGACGGCGTCGAAGTCTTCGACCTCGCCGAGGTAGTGGCCCTGGCGGCCGTCGGCTGCCGTCTCCACCGTGTGGCCGGCCGCAACCATCGCCTGCACGAGCTGGCCGCGCAGGGCGGCGTCGTCTTCAACGACGAGGATGCGCATCACTGTCCTTCCCGTGTTCACGGCGGCGGATGCCCAGCACGCGTCCGTCGGCGGCGTCGACCTTCACACCGGCAATGCGGCCATCGGGCTGCAACAGGCGAACCTTGTACACGAAGCGACCGTCGTCGCGTTCGAACTCGACCTTCAGCACCTGGCCCGGCAGCTCGCGCTCGAGCTTGTCGAGCACGGCGCGCAGCGGCAGCACCTGCCCCTGCTCGAGTGCGCGCCGCGCGCGCTCATGGTCATGGCTGTGATCGTGGCCATCGTCGTCGGCGCGGGCCGCACCGACGAACAATGCAGGCGTGGCCAGCCCCAGCAGCAGGCGGCGTCGGGTGGGGAATGTGGGTGTGTTCATGGCGAGTTTCTAAACCGGGCTTGCTGAATGCGGCCTGAACGTCGCGTTCAGGCCGCATTCAGGCCCATCGCTGCACACTGCCCGCAGACCCGAATGCCCCAACCGGAACCGCCGATGAACACGAGCATGCAGGACACCCGCCGCTACTTCAATCCGCTGTCGATCACCGCGCACTGGCTGACGCTGGCCCTGCTGGCCGCGGTCTATGCGCTGATCGAGCTCAAGGGCATCTTCCCCAAGGGCAGCGCGCCGCGCGAGGCGATGAAGGACTGGCACTTCATGCTCGGCATGGTGGTCTTTGGCCTCGTCTTCGTGCGCCTGGCCTTGCGTGCGGTCTTCACCGCACCGCCCGTGGCGCCCGCCCCCGCGCTGTGGCAGCAGCGCATGGCCACGGCGATGCACGTGCTGCTCTACGCCTTCCTGCTCGCGATGCCGCTGCTGGGCTGGCTCACGCTCAATGCCAAGGGTGGCGCCGTGCCGTTCTTCGGCTACGAGTTGCCGATGCTGCTCGCCCCCGACCGCAGCCTCGCGCATCGGCTGGAGGATGTGCACGAAGCCATCGGCACGCTCGGCTACGCGCTCGTGGGCGTGCATGCGGCGGCCGCCCTCTTCCACCACTACTTCATGCGCGACAACACGCTCGCGCTGATGTGGCCCTGGGCCGCGCGAGCGCAGTCCACCCGCTGACCCGCAAGGAGTGCCCGCATCCAATCGCCAAATCACCCCCTCCTGCCCTCGAGCCTGGCCGCCGCCTGCGCGCTGGCCTTGCCCGCCGCCGTCCACGGCAAGACGCTGACGCTCGGCACGACGCTGAAGAACTACGGCGGCGACGCAGCTCCCGCTGCTGCAGTCGCCGCGCGTGGCCGACCTGCGCCGCCTGGACTTCCCCGCCGCCAACGACGCCCTGGACACCTGGACGGTCGGGACGGCGCAGGGCCAGGGCTGGATCGATCGCGGCAGCGGCGCCACGCTCGCCAGGCAGGACGCGACGACGGCCCAGCGCATCCAGGACATGGCGCGGCGGCTGCACACGGGCCAAGGCGCGGGGGGCGCGCACGCCGCGCTTGCATTCGCTGGCCAGCGGCAGCCGCGACGGCTTCGTCGAACTGTGCGTGCGCCGCATCCCCGGCGTCCAGTGTTCGGGCTTCCTGCACGCCCTGCAGTCGGGCGCATCGATCGCGGCCTTCCTGCACGTCCTCGAACACGCGCTGCAGGTGTGTCGCGCCAGCGGCGGCGCCTTCGATCCCGGCGTCGGGGCGCTGGTCGACGCCTGGGGTTTCGGCGCCACGCGCGACACCCCCGACGCCGCGGCCATCCACCGGGCCGCACAGGTTCCGCGCACGGCGCCCAGGGCAACGGCACGCCGTGGGCGGTGGCGGTGGAAAGCCCCACCCCCGGAGAGCGCAGTGCCCACGGGGTGATCGAACTGCAGGACCTCGCGGTCGCCACCTCGGCCAATTACCGCCGCTTCTTCGACGTCGGCGGGGTGCGTGTGGCACACACGATGGACGCCCGCCGGGGCGCGCCGGTGCACAACGACCTGGCGTCGGTCACGGTGCTGGCGCGCGAGGGAATGAGCGCCGACGCGTGGGCAACCGCCCTGCTGGTTGCTGGCCCCGGGCAGGCCCTGGCCATGGGGCAGCGCGCCGGACTGGAAGCCCTGCTCCTGCTGCGGCGCGCGGACGCTTGGGTCGAACTGGGGCTGGGGCGCTTCGCCGGGCGGCCCCTGGATGCCATCATTCCCCTCGGGGTTTGATGGGAAGCGGCGGGCCAGCAAGCGCGCTCAGGTCAGGCTGGCCAGGATCACGTCCGCGGCAGCCACCAGCGCCGTGACGGCGCGGCCCGGTGCCAGCGCGAGGCTCCCCACCGAGTCCTGCGTCACGATCGCGACGACGGGCAGGCCGTCGGCGGTCTCCACCGTCACCTCCGCGTTGACCGCGCCACGCTGCACGCTGCGCACCACGCCGTCGAAGCGGTTGCGCGTGGACACGCGGGCTTCGCCCAGGTCCGCCGCGAGCATGACGGCCGAGGACTTGACCAGGACGATCACGTCCTGCTTCACGCGCAGGCCCATGGCGTCG
>JADZCL010000375.1 GCA_020851615.1 Rubrivivax sp. | reverse complement strand
GGCCTCGGGTATGCGACAGGGTCTGGTCGCTGCAGCAGCCGATAGGATGGCCGGCGGAAGACAAGCACGAAGGTCGTGAAGAGGGATCCCGGCTGCCCCTGCGCGCGGCCACCGCAGGCCTGGTCTGCGGGGGGTGCGCTGGCGATCCCGCTCCTGCGTCGCCTGGTTGCGCTGCTGCTGGCCCTTGCCGGCCTTGGGCTGAGCCCGCCGGTGCGGGCGCTGAACAGTCCGGGCCTGGACCCCATCATGGCGGACCAGATCCCGCGCGACGTGGTCGCGGCCATGGCGCTGGATGGTGGCGGCATGCTGTGGCTGGCCACCGGCGACGGCGTGGCCCGCTTCGACGGCTTGCACCTGCAGCCGATGGAGCTGAGCGAAGGCACCCGCCCCGCCAAACGCAATCTGGGCTGGGTGCGCGCCTTGCTTGCCGGCCGCGACGGCCGGGTCTGGATGGGCACCGAGACCCGTGGCCTTGCGGTCTACGACCCGCACCAGGAGCGCTTGCACCTGCTCGAGCCGGACGCAGGTGGGCAGCCCACGCTGCTGGCGCTGGCCGAGGACCGCGAGGGTGCGATCTGGTCTGGCGGCCAGTATGGGGGACTGCGCCGCGTGCGGCTGCAGGATGGGCGCATCGTCGCTGCCGGCCAGTGGCACGCTGACGGCCGCCCTGGCAGCCTGCCCGACGAGCGCGTGCTTGCACTGGCGCTCGATGAGGCCGGGCGGCTTGTCGTCGGCACCGGTGCGGGCCTGGTGCGGCGTGAAGGCGAGCGCTTCGAGGAACTCGCCCCCGAGTTGGCCGGCCGCCGCGTGCAGGCGCTCTACCGGCTGCGCAGTGGCGCGCTGTGGGCCGGAACGGCTGAGGGCGACCTGTTGCGGCTGGACGCACAGGACCGGCGCCTGCACCTGCCACCCAGTGCGGCCGGCGCGGTGACGGCGCTCACCGAGCCCGTGGCCGGCGAGCTGTGGGTGGGCCGTGAACGCGGCATCGAACAGCGTGACGCCGACAGTGGCGCCCTGCGCCAGTGGTGGCGCGCCACGCCGCTGCAGCCTGGCGGCCTGCGCGGCGACGTCATCACCGAGCTGCTCAGCGACGGCCAGGGTGTCACCTGGGTCGCAGGCCTGGGCGTGGGCTTGCAGCGCCATGACCGCCGCAACGTCGCATTCCGTGTCCGCGGCCCCGACCCGGACCCGGGCTCGCCGCTGGGCAACGCCAGCGTGCGCGCCCTGCTGCAGGATCGGGACGGCCGCATCTGGGCCGCCACCGAGACCGGCATTGCCGTGCTCGACGAGGATCTGGGCACGGCGCACGCGGGGCCGCGCCTGCCGGCACGGGTAGAGGCCATGGCGGCTGGTCCGGACGGCCGCATCTGGCTGGCCGGCCTCAACGTCCTGCACGAGGTCGACGCGGGCGGCCGGCTGCTGCGCACGCTGCGCCACGATGGTGGGAACGCACAGCGCCTGCTGTACAGCCGTGACGGCCGCTTGTGGTTGGCCACCAGCGACGGCCTGTGGCTGCTGGAGCGTGGTGCGCGCGCGTTGCGCCGGGTCGGGCGGGAGGACGGCCAGCCGCTGCGCGGGGAGATCCATGCACTGGCCGTTGCGCCAGACGGCGCGCTGTGGGTCGGCAGTTCCTACGGGCTGCTGCGGCTGCCGCTCGGGCGGCAGGCCCTGGCCAGGGTCGAATCCCCGCCCGGTCAGCGCCTGGGTCATTCGGTCGTGATCGGCCTGCTGTTCGACCGTGCAGGCCGGCTGTGGGTTGACACCGGCGTCTCCGGGCTGCACCGCATGACGGCCTGGGACGGCAGGCAGGCGCGCTTTGACCGCATCGGCGAGCGGCTGGGCGCGGCCGGCCGCCCCTTTGGCGCCAACCTGCTGGAGGACGGCCAGGGCCGGATCTGGAGCCAGATGCAGGTCTACGATCCGGCCACCGACCGCCTGCGCGCGATCGGCTACGCCGACGGGGTGCGCATCGGCATGCCCTGGTTCTTCGCCTACACCGCGCTGCGCGACGGCCGCATGCTGTTTGGCGGCACGCAGGGCATCCTCCAGGTCAAGCCAGATGCCTGGGCCGGCGAGCCGATCCGGCCCAGGCTGCGCATCTCCGGCATCGACGTCGACGGGCGCGCAGTCGCCGTGGCTGCGGCGGCCGCCGGCCCCGCGCTCGAGGTGCCGGCCCGGACCCAGCGTGTCTCGATCCAGGTGGCGCTGCTTGGTGTTGCCGACGCCGGGCGCCTGCGCTATCAATACCGACTCGACGGGCTGGACACGCAGTGGCAGGCCTCGCTGCCGGGCCAGCGCCAGCTCAGCCTCCTGCAGCCGGCACCGGGCGCCTACACCCTGCGCCTGCGTGCTGCGCCGCAGGCGCCCGAGTTGCAGCTTGCCCTGCGCGTGCTGCCCGCGTGGTGGCAAACCCGCTGGGCCTGGGCTGGCGCGGTGGCGCTGCTGGCGGCAGCCTTCTTTGGCCTGGTGCGCTGGCGCACGCACCAGTTGCTGCACCGTCAGCGGGAGCTGGAAGCGCGCGTGCAGGAACGCACCCAGGCCCTGCAGGACTCCAGCCTGACCGATCCCCTGACCGGGTTGCGCAACCGGCGCTACCTGCAGGAGAGGGTCGAGGGCGACTGCGCCGCGGCGCGCCAGCGGGTCGGCCAGCCGGCTGCGGACCTGGTCTTCTTCCTCATCGACCTGGACCACTTCAAGCAGCTCAACGATGCGCATGGCCACGCCGCCGGCGACGCCGTGCTGCAGCAGATCCGTTCACGCCTGCAGGCCGTGTTCCGCGCCAGCGATGCCATGCTGCGCTGGGGTGGCGAGGAGTTCCTGGTGGTGGCACGCGACAGCGACCGCAGCCAGGCGCCCGAGATCGCCGAGCGCCTGCGGGCATGCATGGCGGCACAGCCGTTCCAGACTCCAGCCGGCAACCTGCACGTCACCTGCTCGGTCGGCTACGCCGCGTATCCGCTGGCACCCGCCTGGCCGCAGGCGCTGAGCTGGGAGGACACGCTGGCCGCGGCCGATGCCGCGCTCTACGCGGCCAAGGAGGCGGGTCGCAACCGTTGGCAGGGCCTGGAGCAGATCGACGCCCCCGCAGACCAACTGCACGCCTTGCTGACCGCCGATGGCCCTGGGCGCGTGGTCCGCCGGGGCCCCTGAGGAGCTGGCGGGAACCGGGGTTCTGGCTGGTGCTTGCACTGGCACGTCGGCATCACGCTGGGCTACCCCTGCGTCAAGGAAGTCGCCGAGAGCAAGGACTTCACGGTGGCACCGGCGGCTGACGATGTGACCAACATGAAGAAGCTCGGTGCGGGCCGGCTGGACGTCTTCGTCGTCGAGGAGAGGTCTGGCCTGAAGGCGCT
>JADZCL010000374.1 GCA_020851615.1 Rubrivivax sp. | reverse complement strand
GCCGAGCTGGCCGCCGCGCGTGCTGCGCAGCAGGGGTGGTCGCGCACCGCGCTGGCTTCGACCGCGCTCCTGGTGGGGATGATGGTGGCTGGCTTGTTGTACTTGCGCCGTCGTACGGGCGCGCTCATCGGCAGCCTCGGCCTGGTTGCCAACGGCATCAGCCAGGGGCAGCTCGACCAGAAGATCGACCTGTCGCTCAGTGGCGACGAGGGCGCGCTGATGCAGACCATGGACGACATGCGGCGCCGCCTGTCGGAGGTGGTGGGCAGCATCCGCAGCGGCTCCGACAGTGTGGCCACGGCCAGCTCGCAGATCGCACAGGGCAGCCTGGACCTGAGCCAGCGCACCGAAGAGCAGGCCAGCGCCCTGCAGCAGACGGCAGCCACCATGGAACAGCTTGGCACCACGGTGCGCCACAACGCCGACAACGCGGTCCACGCCAACGAACTGGCGCGCGGCGCCGCCGGGCTGGCCGCCGAGGGCGGGCGGGTGGTCGAGCAGATGATTGCCACCATGCAAGGCATCAACGACAGCAGCCGGCGCATCGGCGACATCATCGGCACCATCGACGGCATCGCCTTCCAGACCAACATCCTGGCGCTGAACGCGGCGGTCGAAGCCGCCCGGGCAGGTGAGCAGGGACGGGGCTTTGCGGTCGTGGCCTCCGAGGTGCGCAGTCTGGCGCAGCGCAGCGCCGAAGCGGCCAAGGAGATCAAGAGCCTGATCGTCCACAGTGTCGAGCAGGTCGAAGGCGGCACCCAGCTCGTCGAGCAGGCCGGCAAGACCATGGGTGAGATCGTCGGTGCGGTGCAGCGTGTGAGCGACATCGTGGCCGAGATCAGCTCCGCCACCGGCGAACAGAGCATGGGCGTGCAGCAGGTGGGCTCGGCGGTCAGCCAGATGGATCAGGTGACGCAGCAGAACGCCGCCCTGGTCGAGGAAAGCGCCGCAGCGGCTGGCAGCCTGCAGGACCAGGCCCGGCGGCTGGTCGACGTGGTGGCGGTGTTCCGGCTGCCCGCCACCCCCGCGGCGGTGCACTGAGCGTTCCCGCCCCGCGCGGCGCCGCCCTCAGGGGGGCGGCGCTGCGCGTTGGTGTTCAGCGCGCCGTTCAGCGCGCCGTCGCCAGCAGGCGGCGCAGTTGCGCCGCATAGGGTTCGTAGGCCTCCAGCCGCTGTGCCGTCGCCTCGATGAAGCTGGCGCCGCCGGCGGCGCCCGGGCGATCTGCCGGCGTGTAGGTCAGGAGCGCCTGGCGCACCGCCGCGGCCTCGGCAGGCGGCAGCTCGGGAGCGGCCGTCCAGCAGGGTCGAGCTGTGCGCCCGAGGTTGGCGATCGTCACGATGCCGCGCGGCTCGAGGTCTTCGATGGTGCGCAGCTGGCCGCTGGCCATCAGCATCACGTCGACCTCGCCGCGCTCGAGTGCGATCAAGGCCGCGTTGAGCAACGGGATCTCGACCAGCTCCACGGCTTCGGTCAATTGCTCGGTGCGCAGCCAGCGTTGCAATACCAGCGTGGCCAGCGCCAGCGGGTCGGCCGTGGCAATGCGTCGCCCGCGCAGGGTCGCGGGCGTGTCCAGCCTGCTGGGCCGGCGTGCGATCAGTTCGATCGCCGAATCCTCAGTGGGCAGCGCCAGCACCGAGTAACCCCAATCGCTTGCCGCCAGACGCGCCATGTGCGCCGGCACCAGCGCCAGCGGCTGCTCGTGGGCACGCACGCTGCGCGCCAGCAGCAGCATGTTGCGGGCGGTGAAGAACTCCACCGGCCGGCCGAGGTGGGCCTGCAGATGGCGGCGGATCGGTTCATGCACCGCCAGCAGGGTGCGCGTGGACAGGTAAGGCACCAGCACCCCCCGCAGGGCGGTCTGCGCCTGTGCATGGACGGTGCCGGCCGGCGGCAGGAGCGCGCCGCCCGCAGCCAGCAGCAGGCGGCGGCGCGCAGCATCCGCGCTCACTCTGCGGCGGTGTGTCGATCCAGCCATTGCAGGAACTGGGCTACGTCCAGGGGCTTGGTGAAGTAGTGCGTGAAGCCGGCGGCGCGACCGCGGGCCGTGTCACCCGGCATGGCGTTGGCGCTCAGGGCCACGATAGGGCGTGTGCTGAACTCGGGCAAGGCCCGCAGCCGCCGGCACAGCGTGTAGCCGTCCATCCCGGGCAGCGCGATATCGACGACCACCAGATCGGGCTGTGCCTGCTGCACCAGCTGCAGTCCGGTTTCGGCGTCGGCGGCGGTCAGCAACTCGACCCCGGGCCGCAGTTCGAGCACGTGCGCGAGCAGCTCGACGTTGGCCGGGTTGTCCTCGATGTAGAGCAGGCGCAACTGCCGCCCCGGTGGCGGCGCGGGTGCTGCGGCTTCGGCCTTCGCTGCCTGCGCCTTGAGGCTGCGTCGCAGGCGCACGGTGAAGCAGCTGCCTTGCCCAGGCTCGGAGCGCACCGTGAGGCGGCCGCCCATCAGCTCGACCAGCCGCTTGCTGACGACCAGGCCGATGCCGGTGCCTTCGATCTGGCCCTGCTCGGCGCCCAGGCGGTTGAAGGGCTGGAACAGGTGCGCCAGCTGGGCCTCGCTCAGGCCCACGCCGGTATCGGTGACGTCGATCTCGACGGCGTCAGCCTCGCTGCGCACGACCAGGCTCGCCTGGCCCCCGCGGCGGTTGTACTTGGCGGCGTTGCTGATCAGGTTGATCAGGACCTGGCGCAGCCGCGTCGTGTCGGCCTGCACGAACAGCGCTGCGGCGGGGTCGACCTGGTTGGAGAGCCGCACCTCGTGAGCCTGCAGGACGGTGCTGCTCATGCGCACGCAGTCCGCCACCAGCGGGGCGAGCTCGATGGCCTCGGCCGAGATCGGCATGTCGCCGGTTTCGATGCGCGAGAGGTCGAGCACGTCGTTGATCAACGCCAGCAGGTGCCAGCCGGCGGTCTCCACATGCCCGAGCTGCGCGTCGATGTCGGGTGCGCTGGCCTGCAGGCGCAGCCGCAGCACCTGCGCAAAGCCGAGGATGGCGTTCAAGGGCGTGCGCAGCTCGTGACTCATGCGCGAGAGGAACTCGCTCTTGGCACGACTGGCGCGTTCGGCCGTATCGCGCGCGGCGGCGAGCTCGGCGGTGCGTGCGGCCACCCGCAGCTCGAGCTCGTCGTTGGCCAGGTGCAGCCGCTGCTGGCTCTCCTGCAACTCGGCAAAGCGTTGCGCCAGCGCGGCCTGCATGCCGGCGAAGGCCTGCGACAGCCGTGCCATCTCGCGCGTGCGGCCCGTGGGTAGGCAGACCTCGGTCCGGCCCGCTGCAAGGCCGTCAGCGGCTTCCGCCAGATCGACGAGCTCGCGCGTCAGCACACGCGAGAGCGGCCACAAGAGCACGCCAACCACGCCCAGACCGATGGCCGCCAGCAAGGAAAGCTGCCCACGCAGGCGGCGCTGCAGTGCCGCGGTGGACGCGCTGCTCAGGCCAAAGCGCAGCAAGGCCAGGCGGTGGCCTTCGAGCGCGATATCGGTCGTGAAGTGGAACTGGCCGCGAACGGGGTCTTGCGCAGTCGCCGCCGCGTTGGCCGGTGGCGCGGGCGGCAGGCGCTCGACGGCTCCGGCCTGCAGCAGGACCTTCCCCTCGAGGTTCTCGAGCTGCAGGTAGCCGTAGAGGTCGCGCGTGACCAGCTCGTCGAACAACTCCTGCGCCCCGGCAAGGTCGCGCTCGGCCAGCATGGGCGCCAGCGCGGCCGACAACAAGGCCTGGCTGCGCCGCGAGATGGTTTCGACCTCCGCCCGCTGCGCCTGCTGCGCCAGCCGGTGCGTGACCAGCATCATGGCCAGCACAGCGATCAGTACCACCGACAGGGTGCCCAGCAGGAGCTGGCGACGCAAGGTCCACATGACCAGCCAATGGTAGTGCCAGTGCGCAACCCCATGCGGCAGAGCGGCCGGCACGCACCAGGCCGATCGCGGAAGCAGGCTCGACCCGCTACCCGGCAAACAGGCCCAGCGGCTGCTTGGTGAATGCGACGGCGACGATGTGCGCGAAGACGAGGATCGCGGCGATGCCCGCGACCAGGCGACGCGGGCGTGGCTGGGCTGGTCGCAGGGCGACGACGCCCAGGCCGATGTAGACCAGCAGCAGGATGATCTTGGTCGTCATCCAGGGCGCGTTCTCGGGCGTGAAGCCCGCACCGTAGGCCATCGTCAACGCCGAGGCGAGCAGCAGCGTGTCGATGATGTGCGGCAGCGTCTTGGCGGTGCGCCGCTGCGTCCACGCCCGCGCGCCCAGCACGCCCAGCCAGCGCGCGCCAAAGCCGATGATCGAGAGCGTGGCGAAGGTGCGGTGCGCGTGGCGCAGCAGGACGTAGGTCTCGGGAGCCATCATCAGCCGAATCGCCGCATCACTGCCAGCAGGCGGTCGAAGGTGCTGCCATAGGGGGGATAGAGCAGCTTGATCGCGCTGTAGGGGCTCTGGTGGTAGACGGCGGTCTCCTTGCTGAAGCTGCGAAAGCCCCATTCGCCGTGGTAGGCGCCCATGCCGCTGGCGCCCACGCCGCCGAAGGGCTGGTCCTCCTGGCTGATGTGCAGCAGCGTGTCGTTGACCGTCACCCCGCCGACGACGGTCTGGCGCAGCACGCGGTCGCGCTCGGCGTCGTCGGTGCCGAACCAGTACAGCGCCAGCGGCCGGTCGTGGCGGTTGATGTGCGCGATGACTTCGTCGATGCGCTCGTAGGCGAGCACGGGCAGGATGGGGCCGAAGATCTCCTCCTGCATCAGGTGCAGGTGTGCGGGGGCATCCAGCACCAGGTGCAGCGGCAGCGTGCGGCTGGCGTCGACCGGTGCCTCGTCGTGCATGTTCAGCACGCGGGCGCCGGCGGCGCGCGCCTCGTCCAGCAAGGCCAGCTGGCGGCGGTAGTGGCGTTCGGTGGCGATGCTGGTGTAGTCGGGGTTGCCCCCCACGCGCGGGTACTGGGCACGGCAGGCCTGGCGCATGGCCTGCACGAAGGCGTCGACCTGCGTGCGCGGCACGGCCACGTAGTCCGGAGCGATGCAGGTCTGGCCGGTGTTGAGCAGCTTGCCGAAGGCGATCTTCGGTGCGGCCTGAGCGAGATCACAGCCGCGGCCGAGGATGGCCGGCGACTTGCCGCCAAGCTCCAGCGTCACCGGCGTGAGGTTGGCCGCTGCAGACTGGGCCACCAGGCGCCCCACCGCCGTGGAGCCGGTGAAGAGCAGGTGATGAAAGGGCAGCTCGACGAAGCGACGCGCCAACTCGGCGTCGCCGGTGACGACGACCATCTCCGCGTCCGCAAAGTGCGCTGCCACCTGCTCGCGCAGGAGCTCGGCAAAGCGCGGGCCGATCTCCGAGGGCTTGAGCATCACCCGGTTGCCGGCGGCCAGCGCGGCAATGGCCGGCGCCAGGGCGAGCATGCCGGGGTAGTTCCAGGGGCTGACGATGCCCACCACGCCCAGCGCCTGGCGCATCAGGCGGTTGTGCCCGGGGCGATGCACGAGCCCGGTCGGCATGCGCCGCGTCTTCATCCACGCGGCCAGGTGCTTGCGCGTGTGGCGCAAGGCCAGTTGCACGGGCACGATGTCGGCCAGCCGGGTGACCTGCGCGGGGCGATGTCCGAAGTCGGCCGAGATGGCTTCGATCATCGCCGGGGCCATGTGTTCGAGCATGGCATCCAGGCGCTGCAGCCGGTCGCTGCGCGCGGCGTGGCTGGGATCGCGCTCGGCTTCGAAGCCAGCGCGCAGGCGCTCGAACGCCTGGCGCAAGGCCAGTCCGTGGGGATCGGGCTCGAAGTTCAGCACGGCGCTCATGGGCAGTGACCTCGCAGGCATGCAGCCGGTCATGATAGGTCAGCCCTGATACCAGTTCAGCCTGGGCAAAATGCCCGCCGTGCACGGCACGCAGGCACGCCTGTCGCGGCGCCAGCCGGCACGGGAGTTCAGGTATGCCATCAGGCCGAATCCTCGTTGCGCAAGGCGGCGGGCCTACTGCGGTCATCAACCAGTCGCTGGTGGGCGTGGTGCTCGAGGCACGGCGTTTTCGAGAGGTGACGCGCGTCTACGGCGCGCGCCACGGGGTGCGCGGTGTCGTCGACGAGGACTTCGTCGACCTCACTCAGGAAACCAGCCACAACCTCGAGCTCGTCGCCGGCACACCCGCCGCGGCCCTGGGCAGCACGCGCGACAAGCCCGACCTCGCCTACTGCCGCGCGATGTTCGAGGTCCTGCGTGCGCACGAGATCGAGCACTTCTTCAACATCGGCGGCAACGACTCGGCCGATGTGACGCGCATCGTTGCCGAGCAGGCGCTGGCGGCGGGCTATCCGCTGCGCTGCATCCACATCCCGAAGACGATCGACAACGACCTTGTCGCCAACGACCACACGCCGGGCTTCCCGAGTGCGGCACGCTTCGTGGCGCAGGCCTTTGCCGGCGCCAACCTCGACAACGCGGCGCTGCCGGGGGTCTACATCGGGGTCGTGATGGGCCGCCACGCCGGCTTCCTCACAGCCGCCAGCGCGCTGGGCAAGAAGTTCGAAGACGATGGTCCGCACCTGATCTACCTGCCCGAGCGTGCGTTCGACGTCGAGCGCTTTCTCGTCGACGTGCGTGCAATCCACGATCGCCTGGGCCGCTGCGTGATCGCCGTCAGCGAAGGCATCCGCGACGCCGCCGGGCACCTGATCGCCGAACCGATGTCGCGCGACCACGAGCGTGATGCGCATGGCAACGTACAGCTCTCGGGCAACGGGGCGCTGGCCGACCTGCTGTGCGAGCTGGTGCGCCAGCGGCTGCAGATCAAGCGCGTGCGGGCCGACACCTTCGGCTACCTGCAGCGCAGCTTCGTGGGCTGCGTCAGCGACGTGGACCAGCGCGAGGCGCGCGAAGTCGGCGAGAAGGCCGTGCAGTTCGCCTTCTGGGGCGACAGCAGTGGCTCGGTGACGATCAAGCGCACAGGCTTCTACTCAGCCGACTTCGAGCTGGTGCCGCTGCCGATGGTGGCGGGCAAGACGCGCTTGATGGACGACGCCTTCATCACCCCAGACGGCACCGATGTGACCGATGCCTTCCGCCTCTACCTCCGTCCGCTGCTGGGCTCCCGCATGCCCGACGCCTACCGCCTGCGCGGCGCCAGAGTGGCCAAGCGGCTGCACGCAGGCTGAGCGCGGCGTCCAGGGCAGCAAGATTTGTGCAGTGCAGCATGAATCTTGCGCCAGGGCAAGGTCGGGTGCCGTCGGCGGGCTGCATCGGGTGGCCGGCTCGCCTATGCTTGCGCGCTGCATCGCTGCGCATGGGCCGCCATCGTGGACCGCCACTTCCTCAATCCACTCTTCGTCCCGCGTTCGATCGTCGTCTTCGCGGGTGACCCGACCGCTGCGGCACCGACGCCGCTGGCGGCGACGCTGCGGCGGCACCTGGAGGCCGGGGGCTTCACCGGGCCGGTGACCTGGCTGGACATCGGCATGAGCGGCACGCTGTCGGATCTGGCGCAGTCGCGCGCGGATCTGGCGCTCATCGCCCTGCCGCCGGAGCAGGCTGCCGCGGCGATGGAGATCGTCGGCCGCATCCGCTGCCGTGCCGCCTTGCTGCTGGGGACCGGCCTGTCGGGCCCGTTGTGCGCCGAGCTGCACCAGATCGCGCGGCACTACGGCGTGAACCTGCTCGGGCCCAACAGCATGGGCTTCCAGCGCCCGGAGCTCAAGCTCAACGCCAGTGCGCTGGGCCCGCTGGCAGCGCCGGGGCAACTCGGCCTGGTCTCGCAGTCGGGTGCGCTCACCGCATCGGTGCTGGACTGGGCGCGAACGAGCGGCGTGGGCTTCTCGACCGTGGTGTCGCTCGGGCCGAACTCGGCCGTCGAGCTGCCGCAGGTGCTGGACTACCTGGCCCACGATGCGCAGACGCAGAGCATCCTCGTCTACATGGAGGGCATCCAGAGCGCGCGCCGCTTCATGAGTGCGTTGCGCGCGGCGGCCTACACCAAGCCGGTGGTGGTGATGAAGGCCGGGCGTCGCGCCGCCGGCAGCCGGGCAGCGCTGACGCACTCGGCCAGCATCGTCGGCAGCGACGATGTCTTCGACGCGGCCCTGCGCCGCGCCGGCGTGGTGCGCGTGCGCGCCTTCACGCAGCTGTTCTCGGCCGCGCAATGCCTGGCCACGCGCTTTCGCCCGGTCGGCACGCGGCTGGCGATCGTCAGCAACGGCGGCGGCCCGGGCGTGCTGGCCGCCGACTGGACGAGCGAGGTCGGCCTCGAGGTGGCGCAGATCACCCCCGCGACCTCGCAGGCGCTGCAGCCGCTGCTGCCGGCGGGGACGAGCCTGGACGGCGTGATCGACCTCGGCGAGGAGGCCGCTGGCGAGCACTACCACGCCGCGCTGCGCGCATGTCTGGACGACCGCCAGGTCGATGGCGTGCTGCTGATCCACAGCCCCAAGGCCGACGGCGACCCCACGGCCATCGCGCGCGCCGTGGCGGGCGCGTTCTCGCCGCGCGGCAAGCCGGTGCTGGCCTGTTGGATGGGGGAGGCGACCACGCGCGAGGGTCGCAGCGACCTTGCCGGCGCACTGCTGCCGAGCTTTCGCACGCCCGAGGCTGCGGTGGACGCCTTCCACAGCATCGCCAGCTTCCATCGCAACCAGCAGCTGCTGCAGCAGACGCCGCCCCCGCTGTCCGAGCTGGCTGCGCCCGACACCGAAGGCGCGCGCCTGCTGATCGAGGGCGTGCTCGCCGAGCGGCGCAAGGTCCTGACCGAGATGGAGAGCAAGGCGCTGCTGGCGGCCTTTCACATCCCCGTCACGCGCACCATGCTGGCGCGCAGCGCCAACGAGGCGATGCTGATCGCCAGCCAGCTTGGCTATCCCGTGGCGCTGAAGATCGACTCGCCCGATGTCAGCCACAAGTCCGACGTGCAGGGGGTGGTGCTCAACGTCTACAGCGCCGCCCAGGTGCGTGATGCCTACAACGACATGCTGGAGGCGGTGCGCCGCGCGCTGCCGCAGGCGGTCATCAACGGCATCACCATCCAGCCCATGGCCGGCCTCAAGCGCGGGCGCGAGGTCTACGTCGGCCTGACGACCGATGACCCCTTCGGCCCCGTGATCACCTTCGGTGCCGGCGGCACGATGATCGAGCTGGTGGCCGACCGCGCGATGGAGCTGCCGCCGCTGAACCAGTTCCTCGCCCGCCGGCTCATCGAGCGCAGCCGCGTGCACGAGACGCTGGGCGCCTGGCGCGGGGCGCCGGCCGCCGACATCGAGGCGCTCGAGCGCGTGCTGCTGCGCGTCTCCGAAATGGTGTGCGCGCTGCCGCAACTGCGCGAGATGGACATCAACCCCATCATCGTCGACGACAGCGGCGCGCTGGCGGTCGATGCGCGCATCGTCGTCGAGCACGCGCCGCAGGCGCCGGGGGCCTACAACCACCTGGCGATCCTGCCCT
>JADZCL010000373.1 GCA_020851615.1 Rubrivivax sp. | reverse complement strand
GGCTGGCGTCTTGCGACGCCTTTCGTTCATCCCCATCGACCCTTCGTCGAAGCCGGCTTTGCAGTCGGCCTTTCACGGTTGGCTGCTCCCGCGGCCGGCAGGTCGACGGCGATGCCGTCGTCCTGATCCGCAGTTCCGGCGGCCAAGCGGCCACCGGGCGTGCAGTGTCTTGCGACTGAACCCGCAACCCCGACTGGGGTGTTGCCGCCGCTGCGTTCGCGCCGTGGCGGCTTTCGTGAAAGCCGATGATGAGTTTCGAGAACCTGGGCCTGCATGCGGCCCTGACCCGCGCTGTTGCCGATGCGGGCTATGCCACGCCAACGGCCGTACAGGCGCAGACCGTGCCTGCAGCACTGCAAGGCGCCGACCTGATGGTGGCCTCGGCCACCGGCAGCGGCAAGACGGCCGCTTTCGTGCTGCCCGCACTGCACCGCGTGCTGGCCGAGCGTGCCAGCGGGCGTCGGCGCGAGAAGGGTGCACCGCAAGGTCCGCGCGTGCTGGTGCTCGTGCCCACGAGGGAGCTGGCCCTGCAGGTCACCAAGGCCACCGTGGGCTACGGCCGCCATGTGCAGGGCTTGCGCGTGGCCAGCATCGTGGGCGGCGTTCCCTATGGCGCGCAGCTGAAGGCGCTGCGGGGTCCGCTTGACATCCTGATCGCCACCCCGGGCCGCCTGATGGATCACATGGGCAGCGGCAAGGCCGTGCTCGGGAACGTGCAGTTGCTGGTACTCGACGAGGCCGACCGCATGCTCGACATGGGCTTCATCGAGGACATCCACCACATCGTGCAGGCCTTGCCGGCTGCGCGGCAGACGCTGATGACCAGCGCCACCTTTGCCGGGCCGGTGGGGCATCTGGCGAGCGAGCTCATGCGCCAGCCGCAGCGCATCGAGGTCGATTCGCACACCGATGCCCATGCCGACATCGAGCAGCGCCTGCACTGGGTCGACGACCTGGCGCACAAGAACGCGCTGCTCGACCACATCCTGACCGAGCGCAGTGTCGAACAGGCGGTGGTGTTCACCAGCACGCAGCGCGACGCGGACTGGCTGGCCGAGCGCCTGGCCGAGATGGGCCATGCCGTGGCCGCCCTGCATGGTGGCATGCCGCAGGGGCGGCGCAACCGCGTCCTCGAAGGCCTGCGGCGGCGCCAGTTGCGGGTGCTGGTGGCCACCGACGTCGCGGCGCGCGGCATCGATGTGCCGACCATCAGCCACGTCGTCAACTACGGCCTGCCGATGAAGGCCGAGGACTACGTGCACCGGATCGGTCGCACCGGGCGCGCCGGGCGCGCCGGCCTGGCGGTGACCCTGGCCGAGCGGCGCGACTTCGGGATGATCCAGCGCATCCAGCGCTTCACGACGCAGCGCATCCCGGCGGCGACCATTGCCGGCCTCGAGCCGCGTCGCAACGAGCCGCGGCCGGAGCGGCGTGGCGATTCGAGACCGGCCGGGTTTGCCGGGCGGCCCGCACGGCCTGGTGCCGGCCACCGCCCGTTCAAGCCGCATGGGCGACCCGCCGCGAGGCAGCGCCCGCGCTGAATCGCAGGGCGCTCAGATCGCCAGCAGGTCGACCTCGAAGACCAGCGCGGCGTGCGGGGGAATCACGCCGCCCGCGCCGCGTGCGCCGTAGCCGAGCTCGGCCGGGATCAGCAGAACGCGCGTGCCGCCCACGCGCATGCCCTGCACGCCCTCGTCCCAGCCGCGAATGACGTGGCCGGCACCAAGCGGAAAGGCGAACGGACTGCCGCGGTCCTTGCTGGAGTCGAACTTGCGGCCGCGACCGTTGGCGGCTGCAGGATCGTGCAGCCAGCCGGTGTAGTGCACCTGCACGTGGTGACCCGTGCTGGCCTCCTCGCCGCTGCCTGCGGCGGTGTCCTCGTATTGCAGCCCGGAGGCGGTGGTGATCATGGCGACTTCCTTCCGTTTGCGTAGCCCTTGGTGTCGTGCAGATGATGCCATCTGCGGCACTCAGCGCGCGCGCCAGGGCCAGGCCTGCACCGCCGCGCAAAGCCACTCCGGCACGCTGGCCGCAGACAGCGGCGGCAGCTCGAGCACCTCGCCTGCGCGGCGCAAGGCCGCCAGTGGATCGGCGAGGTCGAGTGGCAAGGCGCCGGTCTGCTTGCTCAACTTCTGTCCATCGGCAGCGCGCACGAGCGGGGTGTGCAGGTAGCGTGGCGTGGCCAGTCCGAGCGCCTGCTGCAGCAGCATCTGGCGGGGAGTGTTGTCGGCCAGGTCCTCGCCGCGCACGATGTCGGTGATGCCTTGTGCCGCATCGTCGACGACGACCGCCAGCTGGTAGGTGCTGCTGCCATCGCCGTGGCGCAGCACGAAGTCGCCGACCGCGTGCGGCACATCTTGCTGCTGCAGGCCCAGCCGCCGGTCTTGCCAGCGGATGGGTTCGGCGCCGGCGCAGACATCCGTGCGCAGGCGCCAGCTGCGCGGCACGCGGCCGTGCAAGCCGCTGCGGCAGGTGCCGGGATAGACGCGCTCGGCGTGGCGCGGCAGCCGTTCACCGCGTGCGGCAAGAACCGTGTCGATGTCCTTGCGCGTGCAGCCGCATGGATAGGCATGCCCGGCGGCCTGCAGCCGCGCCAGCGCCTGCGCATAGAGAGGCTCGCGCGCGGCCTGCCACAACGGCGGCTCGTCGGCGTAGAGCCCGCAGCGGGCGAGCTGGTCGATGATCATGCGATCCAGCCCCGGCTTGCAGCGCGAGCGGTCCACATCCTCGATGCGCAGCAGCCAGCATCCACCATGGGCGCGCGCGTCCAGCCAGCTTGCCAGGGCAGCCACGAGCGACCCCGCGTGCAGCGGCCCCGTGGGCGAAGGGGCGAAGCGACCGCGGTAGACGGTCGCTTCGCTCACGGCGGGCAGTCGAGCAGCGCGCTGCGCGTGGTGGCGCTGGCCAGCTGTTGCAGCCACCAGCGCAGCGCCAGGCCGCTGGGTGGGCGGCGCGTGCCGCGGGCGTCTATCGTGCAGCGCCACGCGTAGCCAAGCTGCGCGCGCAACACGCCGCGGCGTGTTTCCTTCTGCACGAGGGCGCCTTGTTCCAGCAGCCCCCGCACCAGATGCAGGGGCACGAAGCCCACACCCAGCCCGCGGCGTTGGACCTCGATCTTGTCGGCCATGCTGTTGACTGTCAGCACCTCCTGCCCGGGCAGGAGGTTGATCGTGCGGGGCGACAGGCGATGTGCCGAATCGGCCACGGCAACGGCACGGTGGTGGACGAGGACCGCGTCGTCCAGCGGTCCTTCGTGCCGGGCCAGCGGATGCTGCGGCGCGACGGCGAAGACGAAGGGCATCTCCCCCAGCGGCTCGACGGCCATGCTCGCCGGTGGTGCGCCGTCGAGTTCGACGCCGATGGCCAGATCCGCCTGCCCGCTGACCAGCGCCTCCCAGGTGCCCGCCAGCACCCCGGTGCGCAGGCGCAGCCGCGTGCCCGGCCCACCGCTGCCG
>JADZCL010000372.1 GCA_020851615.1 Rubrivivax sp. | reverse complement strand
CGACGAATCGGCGGCGCTGCGGCTGGGCGGGGCCGATGGCCTGGTTGCCGCCAGCTTGAACGCATTCCTGTCCGGGGCCTTCTCGGCCACACCCGGTGAGCCCTGCCGCGTCGATGCGGCGGCGTTGCAGCAGACGGATGCCGCGGCGCTGCGGGCCATCTTCCAGGTCGGCCCGAAGAATCCGCTGTGCGGACTCGAGGCGCGGGCCCGCATGCTGCAGCGCCTGGGCCATGCATTGCAGCAGGCGAGTCAGCGCGAAGGCGTGCCGGCGCGTCCGGCGCTGCTCTTGCATCGACTGAGCGCGGCCGGTGCGCAGGCCGCGGTGAGCGCCGGGCAGCTGCTGCAGGAGTTGCTGCGCTTCCTGGATCCGGTGCTCTGCGGGCCCACCCGGGTGATGGGCGTGCCTGTGGGCGATGTCTGGCCGCACCGCTTTGCCGGCGGCGCCGATCCGATCACGGGCGGGCTGCTGCCCCTGCATGCGCGCGGCCAATGGCTGTGTGCCTCGCTGCACGAGGTGCTGCAGCGGGCCGGCGTCGACCTGCTCGGGCTGGATGCGCTGTGCACGTCGGACGAACTCGATGCGGTGGCCTTCCTGCTGGATTGCGGTGTGCTGCTGCCGCGCCATGCGGGGGCCTTCGAGCGGGCCTGGAAGCCGGCAGACGAGTTCATCGTCGAGTCGCGCGCCCTGGCCGTGACGATGCAGCATGAGCTGTGGACGGCGCTGCAGGCGCCACCCGAACCGCTGCCGTGGCACGCGATGCTGCAAGGCATGCACGCGGCGGCGGCTGAGGGCGCGGGGGCACGGCGACTGCGTGTCGATGGCGACGGGGTGCTGCTGTGATTGCTGCGCCCATGATGAGGAAAGGCGGAAGATGACCCAGGGGATCGATCTTGCGGCGCGGCTGGGGCTGGCCGCGCCGGTGATCCAGGCTCCCATGGCCGGGGCACAGGGACATGCGCTGGCCGCGGCCGTGTGCGAGGCCGGCGGCCTGGGCTCGATCCCGGCTGCAATGCTCTCGCCGGACGGATTGAAGGCCGAGCTCGAGGCGCTGCGTGCGCGCACGGCCGGGGCCTTTGCCGTCAACTTCTTCTGTCACCTGACGCCGGTACCGGACGCCGCCCGCGAGCAGCGCTGGCGGCAATGCCTGGCGCCGTATTGTCGAGAGTACGGGCTGGACCCTGATGCAGCACCGGCTGGAGCCATGCGCGCACCGTTCAGTGCCGAATTGGCTGACCGCGTGCAGGATCTGCGCCCGCCGGTCGTGAGCTTTCACTTCGGCCTGCCCGAGCCCGCGCTGCTGGCGCGCGTGAAGGACTGGGGGGCGCTCGTCATGGCCTCCGCGACGACGGTCGATGAAGCGCGCTGGCTCGAGGCGCATGGGGCCGATGTCGTCATCGTGCAGGGGCTCGAGGCTGGCGGACACCGCGGGCACTTCCTGGATGACGACCTGACCCGGCAGAGCGGCCTGTTCGCCCTGCTGCCCCTGGTCGTGCGTGCGGTGTCGGTGCCGGTGGTGGCCAGCGGCGGGATCGGCGACGCGCGCACCATTGCCGCGGCGCGTGCGCTCGGCGCTGCGGGCGTGCAGGTCGGTACCGCCTACCTGAAGGCACCCGAGTCGACCATCTCGCCGCTGCACCGTGCCCTGCTCGGCACCGAGGCGGCATCGCACACCGCGCTCACCAACCTCTTCAGCGGCCGGCCGGCGCGCTCGATCGTCAACCGCCTGATGCGTGAATGCGGCCCGCTGTCGGCCGCAGTCCCTGCCTTTCCATTGGCGCCGGCGGCGCTGGCGCCGCTGCGTGCTGCGGCCGAGGCGCAGGGGCGCAGCGACTTCAGCTCGCTATGGGCGGGGCAGTACGCCACCACCTGCCGCGCGCTGCCTGCTGCCGTGCTCACGCGCGAATTCATTGCCGCGTGGAACGGCGCGGGCAGCGGCAGCCAAGCCAGGGAAACCCCATGACGCCCGAAGTGCACGTCATCACGCACCCGTTGGTGCAGCACAAGCTGACCCTGATGCGGCAGAAGGACCGCAGCACGAGCAGCTTTCGCCGCCTGCTCAACGAGATCAGCATGCTGCTGGCCTACGAGGTCACGCGCAGCATGCCCACGCAGATGATCGACATCGAGACGCCGCTGGAGCCCATGCGCTCGCCGGTGATCGATGGCAAGAAGACGGTCTTCGTCGTCATCATGCGCGCCGGCAGCGGCTTTCTCGATGGCATGCTGCAGGTGGTGCCCGGGGCGCGCGTGGGGCATGTCGGCCTGTACCGCGACCCGGCCACGCTGGCGGCGGTCGAGTACTACTTCAAGATGCCGCAGGAGATGCACGAGCGCGATGCCATCGTGCTGGACCCGATGCTGGCCACGGGCAACTCGGCGGTTGCCGCGGTGCAGCGGCTGAAGGCGACGCAGCCCCGCTCGATCCGCTTCGTGAGCCTGCTGGCCGCGCCCGAGGGGCTGGCGAACTTCCACGCCCATCACCCCGATGTGCCGGTCTACACCTGCGCCATCGACCGCCAGCTCAACGGGCATGGCTACATCGTGCCGGGACTGGGTGACGCCGGCGACCGCATGTTCGGCACCAAGTAGTGCCGCCGCGTTCGGGGCCGCGTCAGGGGCTGCGCACGATGGCGGCGGTGGCCATCAGCTCGTCCAGCAAGGCGGCGGTGGCCGCGCCTGAGACGGCGAACGGGTCCAGGTGCGCACTGGGCGAGTACTTCAGCAGCAGCGCCGGGTTCAGCCGCGCGATGTCCATCTGCCCCATGGCCCAGGCGGCGTAGCGCCGCTCGGTGATCTCCTCGTAGCTCAGCAGCTCGAGCTGCTGGTGGCGGGCGTCGGCGGCAATGCGCTGGTAGAGCCGGTTGACCGCACTGCGGCTGCCTTCGAGCACCTGCACGAAGACGCCGTCGCCCACGCACAGCACGCCGGTCACGCCGTGCTGAGGGTTGTTGGCGCGGCTCTCGCGCAGGATGGCGGCGAGTTCGGCGGTGTCGAGTGCCGGCGCCGGGCGGCTGGCGTACATCAGTCGGACGAGCATGGCCTCACTCCTCATTCCCGGGTCTTGCGCGACAGCAGCGAGAGGAACTCGCGGCGCAGGTTGGCGTCCTTCAGGAAGGCGCCGCGCATGACGCTGTTGACCATCGCCGAGCGGTCGTCCTTGACGCCGCGCCAGTGCATGCAGAAGTGGTCGGCCTCCATGACGATGGCCAGGCCGTCGGGGCGAACGCGCGACTGCAGTTCGTTGGCCAGCATCATCACCGCCTCTTCCTGGATCTGCGGCCGGCTCATGATCCAGTCGCAGATGCGCGCGTACTTGGACAGCCCGATCAGGTTCGAGTGCTCGTTGGGCAGCAGCCCGACCCATACGCGGCCAAGGATCGGACACAGGTGGTGCGAGCAGGCGCTGCGCACGGTGATCGGGCCGACGATCATCAACTCGTTGAGCCGCTCGGCATTGGGGAATTCGGTCACCGTGGGCATGGGCCGGTAGCGGCCGCCGAAGACCTCATCGATGTACATGCGCGCCAGGCGCTCGGCGGTGCCGTGCGTGTTGTGGTCGCCCTCGGTGTCGATCACCAGCGCCCGCAGCAGCTCCTGCGCCTTGGCCTGCACCTCCTGCTTGAGCTCGTCGAGCTCGCCCTCGCGCACGAAGGCCGAAATGTTGTCGTTGGCGTGATGGCGGCACTGGGCCTGCAGCAGGCGCCAGCGGATGCGCTCGGAGGCGGGCTGCTGCGCGAGCGCCTCCTCGCTGGGCGCGGGCGGTGGCGGCGTGCGCGAAGACATGGACGCATTCTCCGTCGGGAAGCTGCCTGCATTCTGCCGGCAAGGGGCGTGCCGCCGGTGCGGCGGGGGCATCATGCGGCGCGGCTCTGTTCGCCGCCGGTGGGGCCATGCCCTAGACTGGCCGCGTGAATGCCGCCCCTGCGCCGCCGTTGTCGCGCCTGCTGGACCTCAGTGCCGAGCTCGTGCAGGCGGTGCGCAGCGGCCGCTCGGCCACCGACTGGCTGGCGCGCTGCCCGGCCGATGCGCGCGCCGGCGTGCAGGCGCTTGGGCTGGACGCGCTGCGGCGGCTGGGCGCGGCCACCGAGGCGCGCCTGCTGATGGTGCAGAAGCCCCCGCCGCCGGCAGTCGATGCGCTGCTGTGCACGGCGCTGGCGCTCCTGTGGCCGGTGGCAGCACCGCCGTATCCCGACCACACCCTGGTCGACCAGGCGGTCGGCGCCGCGCGCCAGCGCACGCCGGCGGCGGTGCCTTTCATCAACGCGGTGCTGCGCCGCTTCGTGCGCGAGCGGAGCGCCCTGGTCGCAGCCGTCGAGCGCACGCCACTGGGCGCATGGAATCACCCGCCGTGGTGGATCGAACGCGTGCGCCAGGACTGGCCCGCGCACTGGCAGCTCCTGCTGCGGGCGGCCAACGAACGCCCGCCGATGACGCTGCGCGTCAATGCCCGGCGCGGCAGCGGCAGTGCCTACGTGCAGCGCCTGGCCAGCGTGGGGCAGGCGGCGAGCCTGCTCGACGCCCCGCAGCTGGCCGGCCTGGCCGTGCAACTCGCAAAGCCCTGCCCGGTGGCGGATCTGCCGGGCTTTGCCGAGGGCGAGGTTTCGGTGCAGGATGCCGCCGCGCAGCTTGCAGGTGGCTTGGTGCTCGGTGAAGGTGAGCATGCACTTCCGGCTGGAGCCCGCGTGCTCGATGCCTGCGCCGCACCGGGCGGCAAGACCGCGCAGTTGCTGGAACGCGCCGATCTGGATCTGCTGGCACTGGACAACGACGCGCAGCGCGCCGAGCGCATCGACGCGACGCTGCGCCGCCTGCGCCTGCAGGCCGAGGTCAGGGTCGCTGACGCGCGCCAGACCGCACATTGGTGGGATGGCCGACCCTTCGCAGCCATCCTGCTCGATGCCCCGTGCACCGGCTCGGGGGTGGTGCGTCGGCATCCCGACATCCGCTGGCTGCGCCGG
>JADZCL010000371.1 GCA_020851615.1 Rubrivivax sp. | reverse complement strand
GTGTGCCCTGTGCGTTCAATGGCTGCGCCAGCCTGCGTCCCACGGTCGGCCGCTATCCGGGTGCGGGCATCCTGCCGATCTCGCACACGCGCGATACCGCCGGGCCGATGGCGCAGCACATGGCCGATGTCGAACTGCTGGACCGGGTCATCACCGGCGCCCGGCGCAAGGCAGCCCCCGTGCCCTTGAAGGGCATGCGCCTTGGGCGCGTGCAGGCCCTGCTGGCCAACATGGATGCCGACACGCAGGTGGCCTTCGACGCCGCCGTGGCCCGGCTGCGAGAGGCCGGCGTGGTCTTCGTCGATGTGGAGATGCCAAAGCTGGCCGAGATCAACGGCGCAATCGGCTTTCCGCTTGCGCTCTACGAGGCCCACGACGACGTCGTTGCCTACCTGAAGCACACGGGCACCGGCATCACCATCGCGCAGATGGCCGCGCAGATCGCCAGCCCCGACGTGAAGGGCACGTACGAAGGCCTGGTCATCCCACGCAAGCTGCCTGGCCCCGACAACACGGTGGTCGATGCCCGGCCGATCTACGACGCTGCCATGCGGACGGCGCGGCCCGCGCTGCGCAAGCTCTACGCAGACACCTTTGCGCGGCACCGGCTCGACGCGCTCGTCTTCCCCACCGTGCCGCGGGTGGCGATGGCGGCCAATGCCGAGTCCAGCAGCGTGGCCAATTTCGTGGCCGTGATCCAGAACACCGACCCGGGCAGCAATGCCGGCGTGCCGGGCATCCAGTTGCCGATCGGCCTGGGTGCAACGAGCAAGCTGCCCATCGGGCTGGAACTGGATGGCCCTGCGGGCAGTGACCGGCGCCTGCTGGCGATCGGCCTGGCGCTGGAGTCGCTCTTTGGCGTGCTGGCGCCGCCCGCGCGCTGAGTCGCAACCGGCAGTGCGGCGCTATGGTGCGTGTGGCGGCGTGGGGGTCGAGCCGTAGCCCACGAGTGCGGCCACGCCCGCGCGCCGCTGCGCGCCCGACTTCTGGGCCAGGCGGCGCAGGTAGGTGCGCACGCTGCTGACGCTGATGCCGAGTTCGCGCGCGATCGCCTTGTCGGTCAGGCCGCGCGCGACCCGGTGCGCAACCTCAAGCTCGCGTGGGGACAGGATGTAGGCCGGCGCAGCGGCGGCCGCGGCCGCCTGCGCAACCGGTGGCGCCACGGGCGCGGCCAGCGCTGCGACCTGGCCGGGCCGCAGCCCTGCCCGGCGCAGCGCGCAGATGAAGGCCGGCTCGACCAGGTCCAGCAGCGCCTTGTCGTGGCCGTCGAACTCGCGCCGGTGGCGCGCGCGCCAGATGCGCAGGTCACCCAGCGCGCGGCCGCAGCCGCTGCCGTCGAAGGCGTGCAGGTTGATGCCCCAGTGCAGGCCGTCGCGGGCGAGGAAGTCGTTGAAGAACTCGGTGCGCGCAAGCTCGGGGTGCGGCATGACCGCGCTCACCGGCGTGGCATGGCGGCGCGCCTGCAGGGCGAAGGTGATGGGGTCGCGGAACTGGTACCACTGCTCGTAGCGCGCCAGGTTGGCGGGCTGCATGTGCAGCCAGACGCCGTCATCGAAGCGGCCCAGCGCCTGGTTCCAGACATAGGAGGCGAACTGGTCGGCCTGCAGCAGGTCCAGCAGCGCGCGGCCGACCTCGAGGCGGACCTCGCGCTCGTCCAGGCCCTCGGCCAGCAGCGCGAAGACGCGTGCCAGGGCGGCCGATTCGCGGTGGGAGAGGATCATCTGCGCGGGCCGGAATGCGCTCTGGGTCGAGGCGCGTTGGATCCGCCAATGTAGCGGATCGGCACGCCGCTGCGTAGGTCGGCGTGGTCATGCGGCCCGCGGGCTGGCGCGCGACAATCCGCGGCCATGACGCACCAACCCTTGATCCAGGCCCGCGAGCTCGACGCGCGGTGGCGGGCGCAGCCCGGGCGCACGATCGTCTTCGACTGCAGCTGGGAGCTGACCGACCCGCACGCGGGTCGTGCCATGCACGAGGCGGCGCACCTGCCCGGGGCGCACTACCTGCACCTGGAAGACGAGATGAGCGGTGCGACCAATGGGCGCAACGGCCGCCACCCGCTGCCCACGCGCGAGGCCTTTGCCGCGCGCATGGGCGCACGCGGCGTCGGGGCCGACAGCCTGGTCGTCGTCTACGACAGCGTGGGCAACCCCTATGCGGCGCGTGCCTGGTGGATGCTGCGCTGGCTCGGGCACACTGAAGTGGCGGTCCTGGATGGCGGCCTGGCCGCCTGGCAGGCCGCCGGGCTGCCGCTCGCGCAGGGCGCAACGCCAGCGGCCCCGGCGCGCGCGCTGGTGCCGGCGCCGGCAGCAGTGGGTAGCGTGGACCGCGAACTGCTGCTGGCCAATCTCGATGGCGGCCCGCGCCTGGTGATCGATGCGCGTCCGCGCGAGCGCTTCACCGGCGAGAATGACATGATAGAGAAGGTTGCCGGCCACATTCCCGGCGCCCGCAACCGCTTCTTCCGCGACAACCTCGACGGCACGGGCTGCTTCAAGCCGGCCGCGCAACTGCGCGCCGAATTCGATGCGCTCACCGGCGGGCACCCGGCAGCGCAGCTGGTGATGTCCTGTGGCAGCGGCGTCACGGCCTGCCACAACCTGCTGGCGCTGGAGCTGGCGGGTCTTGCCGGTGCACAGCTCTATCCCGGCAGCTGGAGCGAGTGGAGCACCTGGCCGGGTGCGCCGGTGGCCACGGGCCAGGCGTGAGGATGCGCGCCGTGCCGCCGAGTCGCTGCGCACGGCGCCACCGGTCCTGCAG
>JADZCL010000370.1 GCA_020851615.1 Rubrivivax sp. | reverse complement strand
CGCGACTTGTTCTGGAACAGGAGGCCGAGGATGGGGATGTCGCCCAGCAGCGGCACCTTGTTGATCTCGTCGCGGTCGTCCTGGGTGAAGATGCCGCCGATCACGACCGTACCGCCGTTCTCGACCAGCACCTGGGTGTCGACCTTCTTGGTGTTGATCGCCGGCCCGGCGTTGGGCGTGTTGGCCCCGCGGCTGTCCTTGCTGACGTCAAGCTTCATGATCACGTTGCCCTCAGGCGTGATCTGCGGCGTCACTTCCAGGCGCAGCGCAGCCTTCTTGAACTGGATCGAGGTCGCGCCGCTCGAGGTCGCCACCTGGTAGGGGATCTCCTCGCCCTGCTCGATGCTGGCCTTCTGCTGGTCCGCCGTGACCACACGCGGGCTCGAGACGATCTTGCCCTTGCCCTCGGACTCCATCGCCGAGAGCTCGAGGTTCAGGAAGCGGTTGGCCGCCGCACTGAAGAGCGACAGGCCGAGGGTGGCCGCCGCGACACCCGACGACAACGCCGGCGCCGGAAGGTTGACGAATTGCGAATCCGGGATGTAGCTCGTCGAGGTATTGGGGGTCTGCCCAGTCTGCACGCCGACGTTGGAGTAGTTGCCGCCAACGGTGATGTAGTTGCTGCCCGCCACGCGGTAGCCCGGAATGCCGCCGTTCAAGCCGCGCAGGTCGGTGCTGCCCAGCTTGATGCCCAGTGCGCGGCCGAAGCTGTCGTCGGCCTCCACGATGCGGGCCTCGATCAGCACCTGGCGCACGGGAATGTCGATCTTGGCGATCAGGCTCTGCACTTCCTCGAGCTTGCTCGGGATGTCGGAGACGAAGAGCTGGTTCGTTCTGACCTCGAAGAGCACGCTTCCACGCGGCGAGAGGATGCGCGTGTTCTGAGTGGTACTCCCCTGGCCGGCCGTCTGCCCGGTCAGGCCCTTGGCGATTTCCTCGGCCTTGGTGTAGTTCAGCTGGAAGGACTGCGTGCGCAGCGGCTCGAGTTCGGCGACCTTCTTCTTGGCTTCGAGCTCGACCTGCTCCTTGTTGGCCAGCTCTTCCTTGGGCGCGATCCACAGGACGTTGCCTGCCTTCTTCACGCCCAGGCCCTTGCTCTGCATGATGATGTCCAGCGCCTGGTCCCAGGGCACATCCTTCAGGCGGAGCGTGACGTTGCCCGTCACGGTGTCGCTGGTGACGACGTTGAAGTTGGTGAAGTCGGCAATCACCTGCAGCAACGCCCGCACCTCGATGTTCTGGAAGTTCAGGGACAGTTTCTCACCCTGGTAGCCCGGCCCCTGCACGAGCTTGTTGGGGTCGATCTTCAGCGGGCGCACCTCGAGGACAAACTGGTTGTCGGTCTGGTAGGCGCTGTGCTCCCAGGCGCCTCGCGGCTCGACGACCATGCGCACACGGTCGCCCTGCTGGAAGGTCGAGATGCTGTGCACCGGCGTGCCGAAGTCGGTCACGTCCAGTCGGCGGCGCAGGCTGTCGGGCAGCGACGAGCGCATGAAGTCGACAACCAGGTTCTGGCCCTGCTGGCGGATATCGACGCCGACCTGGCTGCTGCCCAGGCTGACAACGACCCGGCCGGCGCCATCACTGCCACGGCGGAAGTCGATGTCGCGCAGGCCCTGCACCTCGACGTTCTGCGCCGGGGCGAACTGACTCGGCGGCTGCGTCGCGGCAATCGCCGCTGCGCTCTGATCGAGCGTGACGAGCAGTGCGTTGCCCTGCAGCTGGGCGCGGTAGTTGGCAGCCTGCTTGAGATTGAGGACCAGCCGCGTGCGCTCGCCAGCCTGCGCCACGCTGACCGAACGCAGGTTGCCCTGGTTGAGCTCGACCACGTTGCGTCCGAGAGCATTCGCCACCCCCGGCAGGTCGATGGCCACGCGCGGCGGCGCCTGGACCGCAAAGCCGCTGGGTACCGCCGCCAGAGGCTGCGCCAGCTCGATGCGGACGACCTCGGTGCCGGCCTGCTGTGTGCTGGTGATCGACTGGATCGCGTTCTGTGCCCAGACGGCCAGCGGCGCGCACAGGGTCGTGCCCAGCACCACGAGCGCGGCCGGCAGCATGCGCCACTTGCCCATGTTGGCCATCTCCTGCATCTTCGTCATCGCGTCTTCTCCTGCAGCTGCAGGGTGCCGACCCTCTCGGTCCATTCGCCCGCCGCGTCCTGCACCACCTCGCGCAGCGAGAGCTCGGTCTCCCCGATCTGGGTGATGCGTCCGTAGTTCTGCCCCAGGTAGTCACCCACCTTGACCTGGTAGAGCAGGTTGTCCACACGCAGCAGGGCGTGCGGCTTGCCGCCGCGCGAGAAGCTGCCGACCATGGTCATGTTGTCCAGCGGATAGGCTTCCAGCGGCTCCTTGCGACGGTTGAGCTCGGAGGCCAGCAGCGGGTTGAGCTGCCGGACCTCCTGCTTGAGCGCAACGGCCAGCTTCTGCGGACTGAAGGGGTCGACCGCCTGGGCCATCATGTAAGGCTCGGGCTCGAACTTCTTGGGCGCCTCGAGCTTGGGCACATTGGGCTTGACTTCGCGGCGCTTGGCCTCGATCCATTGCTGAAGTTCGTCGAGGTCACCGGCACAGCCCGCGAGCCCGCCAAGCGCGCAGGTTGCGGCCAGCAGGAGCGCGGCATGTCGCAACAGGCGCGTCATGGCTTCTTCGCGCCGGCCTTGGCGGCGGCGGCCTTCTTCTGCTGCTCGGCCACCTCGGTCGCATCGAGGTAGCGATAGGTTCGCGCCACGGCCTCCATCGAAAGAGCGCCGCTTGCATCGCGCGCCGGTGGGGCAAGCGCCAGGTTGTGCAGCGTGACGATGCGTGAGAGGTTGGCGACATCGGCTGCGAAGGCGCCGAAGTCGTGATAGCGGCCGCTCACACGCAGGGTGATCGGCAGTTCGGCGTAGTAGTCCTTGACCTCGACCTGCCCGGGGCGGAAAAGCTCGAACAGCAGGCCCCGGCCGAGGCCCGCCTGGTTGATGTCGGAGAGCAGGGCATCCATCTCGGCCTTGCCCGGCAACTGCTTCTCGAGTTGCGTCACGTACTCCTGCACCTGCAGTTTCTGCTTGCGCAGCTCGGCCAGATTGACAGCCTGCCCGAGCTTGTTCTCGAACTCGCTCTTCAGCGTCGGCTCACGCTGGCGCTCGGCTTCCAGTTCGTCCAGGGTCGAGCTGAGAAGTGCAAACCAGCCGACCGCAACGACGAACAGCGCCACCACCAGGAACAGGGCCGCCTTGGGCAGCCAGGGCCATTGACCGGGTTCTCTGGTGTTGAGACCCCGGAACTGCGAGACAGCCTGGTCGAGCAGGCCCGAGACATCGAAGCCTGTCGTGTTGCCCGTGGGGTTGCTGGAGGTGGCCATGCCGAGTCTCAGGAAGCCTTGGTCGCCTTGGCCGCCGGGACGCCCGAAGCTGCGCCGTCCGCCGGCGCCGGCGGCTTGATGCGCACCCGCATCTGGTATTCGAACAGGCGGCGTGTCTCACGGCTGCCCTGGGACACCGGCACGTTGACCGAACGGATCTCGACCAGGTCGGGCTGCTCGAGCCAGGTGGAGTTGTAGAGCAGGTTGCGCAGCATCTCCGACACCCGCTCGTTGGACTGCGCAACGCCAGCCAACTGCAGCTGGTAGCCCGTCTGCTTGAGCGAGGTGATGTAGACGCCTTCGGGCGTTTGCTTGACGAGCTCTGAGAGCAGGCGCACCGGGGTGTTGCGGTCGGTCTGCAAGTCTTCGACGGCCTTCTGGCGCGCCTTGAGCGAGTCGATCTCGGCGCGCAGCGAAGCGATGTCCTTGATCTGCAGATCCAGCCGCGCGATCTCGTCCTTCAGGAACTGGTTGCGCGCCTGCTGGTCGGCCATGAGCTGTTGCAGCGCCAGATACCACACCCCGGCGATCACCAACCCGAGCACAGCCGCCAGACCGACGCCGGCAAAGAACGCCTGCTTGCGCTGGCGGCGCTTGGCCTCGCGGTGAGGCAGCAGGTTGATCAGGATCACTGCACGAACCTCCGCATCGCCAGCCCGCAGGCGGTCAGGTAGGAGGCCGCCTCGCGCCGCAGGCGCGATTCACGCACCGCCGCGCCGAGCTGCATGCTGTCGAAGGGGTTGACCACCATCGAGGCGAAGCCGGTGAGCTCGGTGACGCGGTCCTTGAGCCCAGGCAGCGTGGCGGTGCCACCGGCCAGCATCACGTAGTGCACTTTGTGATGCGGCGTGCTGGTGAAGAAGTACTGCAGCGCACGCCCGATCTCTTGCGAGAGGCTGTCGACGAAGGGCGCGAGGATGGCGCTCTCGTAGTCCTCGGGCAGGTCGCCGGCGAGCTTCTTCTGTTCGGCCTCCTCGAAGGAGAAGCCGTACTGGCGCGAGATGAGCTGCGTAAGCTGCCCGCCACCGAAAGCCTGGTCGCGGTCGTAGAGCTGCTCGTCGTCGCGCAACACCTTGAGGCTGGTGGTGTCCGCGCCAATCTCGAACAAGGCCACGAGCGCATCGCGCCCCTCGTTGGGCAGCGCCGCGATCACCCGGCTCATGGCCAGCCGCGACGCATGCGATTCGATGTCCAGGATCGCCGGCGTGAGGCCGGCGGCCTCGGCCAGGCCCTGGCGGTCCTGGACGCGATCCTTGCGTGACGCTGCGATCAGCACCTCCACGTCGCCCAAGGAGGTCGGACTGGGTCCGATCACGCAGAAGTCCAGACTCACTTCGTCGATCGAGAAGGGGATGTACTGATTGGCCTCGGATTCGACCTGCAGCTCCATCTCCTCTTCACGCAGCCCCGCAGGGAGGACGATCTTCTTGGTGATCACCGAGGACTGCGGCATCGCCATCACCACCTGCTTGGTGCGCGTGCCGCTCTTGCTGACGACCTTGCGCACGGCACCGGCGACCTCGTCGAACTTCTCGATCTGGCCATCGGTGATCCAGCCCTTCTCGAAGGGCTCGGTGGCAAAGCGCTCGAGGATGTAGTCACCCGATGCCGTCTGGCCGAGTTCAACCAGCTTGACGCTGGACGAACTGACGTCCAAGCCGATCATCGGCGGTGACTTCCGGCGCAGCAATCGATCCAGGAAACTCACTTCGGAGCACTCCTCGTGCACCCGGCGCGACGCCAAGCAAGTTAAGAAGTTACTTCAATGCTAGCAGTAAAGCCTTTGTGGTCCATAGAAAAAAGGCGTCCACAAACCCTCCAGTCGTTGTGATTGGCAGACGGCAGCAAGCCGAGCTGAAACAAGCCGCAATCGAATATCGAGGGTTTTCCCCAGTCAGGCTGGGATGCTGCCGGAGGCGGCGCCGACCCCGGCACCGCAACCGGTGGGAGCGGCTTTCTATAATCCCGGTCCGCCATTTCCGGGATCTCCATGCCCGTCTCCGCGTCCGAGAAGTCCGAGCCGACCGCTCCGGCTGCCCGCGTGCAGCCGCCGCGCAGATCCTGGTCCATGGCCATCACCCGGGCGCTGGGCTGGCTGGGCTTCGGGGTGCTGGGGGCGCTGGCCGCCCTGCTGCTCGTGGTTGGCGTGGCACTGGCGGTGGCCTACCCCAACCTGCCTGACATCGGCAGCCTCACCGACTACCGGCCGAAGCTGCCCCTGCGGGTGTTCTCGGCCGATGGCCTGCTGCTCGGCGAATTCGGCGAGGAGCGGCGCACCTTCACGCCGATCGCCCAGATCCCGCAGGTGATGAAGGACGCGGTGATCGCCGCCGAAGACGCACGCTTCTACCAGCACGGCGGCCTGGACTACAAGGGCATCGCCCGCGCCGCCCTGGAGAACTTGCGCGACGCGCGCAGCCAGGGGGCCTCCACGATCACGATGCAGGTCGCACGCAACTTCTACCTCAGCACCGAGAAGACCTTCACGCGCAAGATCTACGAGATCCTGCTGGCGCTGCGCATCGAGAGCGTACTGGGCAAGGACCAGATCCTCGAGCTCTACATGAACCAGATCTTCCTGGGCCAGCGTGCCAGCGGTTTCGCCGCGGCCAGCGAGATCTACTTCGGCAAGCCGCTGAAGGACGTGACCGTCGCCGAAGCGGCGATGCTTGCCGGCCTGCCCAAGGCGCCGTCAGCCTACAACCCGATCACCAACCCCAAGCGCGCACGCAATCGCCAGCGCTACGTGATCGAGCGCATGTTCGAGAACGGCTTCATCACCGAGGAGCAGCACGACGCGGCGCTCGAGCAGGTGCTGCGCT
>JADZCL010000369.1 GCA_020851615.1 Rubrivivax sp. | reverse complement strand
GCGCGCGCCCGTGAAGCGGCGCGCAAGGCGCGCGAAGCCACACGCAAGACGGTGATGGGCAGCATGGGCCTGCCCGGCAAGCTGGCCGACTGCCAGGAGAAGGACCCGGCGCTGTGCGAGATCTACATCGTCGAGGGGGACTCCGCCGGCGGCAGCGCCAAGCAGGGGCGTGACCGCAAGTTCCAGGCGATCCTGCCGCTGCGCGGCAAGATCCTCAACGTCGAGAAGGCGCGCTACGAGAAACTGCTCTCCAGCGACGCCATCGTGACCCTCATCACCGCACTGGGCACGGGCATCGGCAGCGAGGACTTCAACCTCGAGAAGCTGCGCTACCACCGCATCATCATCATGACCGACGCCGACGTCGACGGCGCCCACATCCGTACGCTGCTGCTGACCTTCTTCTACCGGCAGATGCCGCAGCTTGTCGAAGGTGGCTACGTCTACATCGCGCAGCCCCCGCTCTACAAGGTCAAGCATGGGCGCAACGAGCAGTACCTGAAGGACGGCAGCGAGCTCGACGCCTTCCTGCTGAAGGTGGCGCTGGATGGCGCGCGCGTGCTGCCTGATGGCGAGGGCGGCCGCCCGCCGCTGGAGGGCGCCACGCTCGAAAGCCTGGCGAGCAGCTACGTGCTGGCGCACAGCGTGATCGAGCGTCTGCAGAACTGGATGGACCTGCCGGCCCTGCGCGCGATCGCCGGCGGCCTGGTGCTGGACCTGGACCACGCAGCGGCCGCGCAAGGCAGTGCGCAGGCGCTGCAGGCCGTCCTTGCCGACGCCGAGGTCCAGGTACAGCTGGACCCCCGCACCGACAAGCACCTGCTGCGCATTGCGCGCTACCACCACGGCAATCTGAAGGCCAGCGTCATCACGCAGGATTTCCTCCATGGCGCCGACTACGCGGCGCTGGCCGAGGCCGGGCGCACCTTCCGCGACCTGCTGGGGCCCGACGCCCTGGTCCGCAGGGGTGAAGGCGAGCGCATGAAGGAACAGAAGGTCGCCGACTTCCGCGCCGCGATGGCCTGGCTGATGGTGCAGGCCGAATCCGCCGTCTCGCGCCAGCGCTACAAGGGCCTGGGCGAGATGAATCCCGAGCAACTGTGGGAAACGACGATGGACCCCCAGGTGCGCCGCTTGCTGCGCGTGCAGATCGAGGACGCCATCGAGGCCGATCGAGTCTTCACGATGCTGATGGGCGACGAGGTCGAACCGCGCCGCGACTTCATCGAGAGCAACGCCCTGCGGGCGGCGAATATCGACGTCTGAGTGTGCCTTGACGCCTGCGGGCGTCAAGGGCATGCGCCGGCGCGTTGCGTGGTGGACGGGGATTGGCCAAGATCGGGCCTGCCCTGAGCACCAGGAGACCCGCATGAGCCACAGCGCCGACCGCCCCGCCGGCTTTGCCACCCGCGCCATACATTTCGGCTACGACCCGGCGCAGAACCAGGGTGCGCTGGTGCCGCCCATCCACACCTCGGCCACCTGGGTCTTTGCAGACACCGGCTACGGTGCGCGCTGCTTCACCGGCGAGGAGAGCGGCTACATCTACACCCGCATCGGCAACCCCACGCTGGCGCTGCTCGAACGCCGGCTGGCCAGCCTCGAGCAGGGGGTGGGGGCCGTCGTGTTCGGCTCGGGCATGGGGGCGATCACGGCGGTGCTGTGGTCCATGCTCGAGCCCGGCGACGAAGTGCTGACCGATCTCACCCTGTACGGCTGCACCTTTGCCTTCCTGCACCACGGCATCGGGCGCTTCGGCGTGAGCGTGCGCCACGTCGACATGACCGATCCGGCCACGGTTGCGGCGGCACTGACCGCCAAGACCCGCGTCGTCTACCTCGAGTCGCCGGCCAACCCCAACATGCGGCTGGCCGACATCGCCGCCATCGCCAGAGTTGCGCACGTGCAGGGCGCGCGCGTGGTGGTCGACAACACCTACTGCTCACCCTATCTGCAGCAACCCCTGGCGCTGGGGGCCGATGTGAGTGTGCATTCGATGACCAAGTACCTGAGCGGGCACGGCGACGTGACGGCCGGGGCCGCGGTCTTCGCCGACGCCGAGCTCGCGGAGCGCGTGCGCATGGTCGGCCTCAAGGACATGACGGGCGCCGTGATGTCACCGCAGGACGCCCACCTGGTGCTGCGTGGCATCAAGACCCTGGCGCTGCGGATGGATCGCCACTGCCAGAACGCACAGGCGGTGGCCGAGTTGATCGCCGCGCATCCGGAGGCTGCGGTCGTGCACTATCCCGGCCTGGCGTCCTTCCCGCAGCATGCGCTGGCGCAGCGCCAGATGCGGCAGATGGGAGGCATGATCGCCTTCGAGCTGCACGGCGGCCTGCAGGCGGGCATTCGCTTCATGGATGCGTTGCGCCTGGTCACGCGGGCGGTCAGCCTGGGGGATGCCGAAAGCCTGGCGCAGCATCCGGCCAGCATGACGCACTCCACCTACTCCCCTGAGGAGCGCGCTGCGCATGGCATTTCGGAAGGGTTGGTGCGGCTGTCGATCGGCTTGGAGGACATCGAGGACCTGCTCGCCGACGTGGGCCAGGCGCTGGACTGCGCACATGCGCTGCAGCCAGGGTCCGCGCCGGCGCCGGGCCGCCAGTCAAT
>JADZCL010000368.1 GCA_020851615.1 Rubrivivax sp. | reverse complement strand
TGCACGGCAGCAGCCGCGCCCTGATGCGCCGCACCCTGCACGCCGCCGGCATGACAGCCGGCAGCAACCTGTTCGAGCACGACTTCCGCGTCTGTGATGCCTACGCGGGTGGCCTGCAGGCTGCAGCACGGATCGCTTGCCCGACGGCCCTCGTTCTCGGCCGCCTGGACCAGATGACCCCGCAGGCGGCCACGCGCGAACTGGCCGCCGCCCTGCGGGCCCGCGTCACGACGCTCGAGTCGGGCCACAACCTGATGGCCGAGCAGCCCGACGCACTGCTGGCGGGTCTGCGTGCGGTGCTGGCGGAACCACCCCCACCGGCTGCGGCCGATTGAGCTGAGGCGCCTGCGCTGTAGCAGGTGAGATGACGCGGCGCGCTGCAGCGCGCCGACGGCCTGTGTCGAGCATTCGGCCCCCTGGCCCAGCCGCAGCGGGTGCCACGAGCGCGCACGGCACGGCAGCAGCCTGAATCGGCACGCGATTGCGCTGCCTTCTTGATGCCTTCTTGATGCGCACTGCCCAAGTCTTTGCCCAGGCTTGATACGCCCCTGCCTAGCATGGCAGCCTGCTCTGACAGGAGGCGCAAGGTGAAGCACGTTCAAGGGGCCGCCCGGCCCGCATCAGGCTGCGGGGTACGGCCGTGAACTCGTTGGTCCTCATCTACTGGCTGACGGGTGCGTGCGCACTCGGCCTCTTCGCCTATCTCGGCTACGCCCTGCTGCGGCCCGAGCAGTTCTGAGCCCGGAGGCCCCATGCAAGACCTGCTGTTCATCGGCCTGTCGGCCTTGTTCTTCGCCGCCACGGTGGCGCTTGTGCTCGCCTTGCGGCGGCTGTGAGGGGCGCCATGCAACTCATCGTGCTCGAATTCGCGCTCACGCTGGCCGCAATGACCGGCCTGGCCCTGCTCATGGGCCGCTGGCTGGCGCGTGTGCTGGCCAGTGAGACCCACTGGGCCGTGGAGCGGCTGAGCTACCGCACCCTGGGCGTCGATCCCGCCGAGCGCATGGGCTGGGCGCGCTACGGGCTGGCCCTGCTGCTGTCCAACGCCGCCATGATGGCGCTGGGCTACCTCTTCTTGCGCATGCAAGGGCTGCTGCCGCTCAACGACTTGGGCAACGCGGCACAGGCGCCCGATCTGGCCTTCAATACCGCGGCGTCGTTCATCACCAACACCAACTGGCAGTCCTACGGCGGCGAGGGCAGCCTGTCCAACGCCACGCAGATGCTGGCCATCACCTTCCTGATGTTCTGCGGCGCAACGGCGGGTGTGGCGGCAGCCGGTGGCTTCATCCGGGCCCTGGCACGTGCCAGCAGCCAGGACATGGGCAACTACTGGGTGGACTTCATGCGCGTGCTCTGGCGCGTGATGCTGCCGCTGTGCTTTGCGATGGCGCTGGTCTATGTCTGGCAGGGGATGCCGCAGACGCTCGCCGGCCAGGCCGTGGCCACGACGCTGGAAGGCGCGCGCCAGCAGCTCATCCTGGGCCCGGTGGCCAGCTTCGAGACCATCAAGCACATCGGCACCAACGGCGGGGGCTTCTTCAGCATGAATGCCGCCCACCCCTTCGAGAACCCGACGCCGCTGACGAATGTGCTGCACATCCTCTCGATGCTCCTGATTCCCTCGGCGCTCACCGTGACCTTCGGCACCATGCTGGCGCGCAAGAAGCAGGGCTGGGTGTTCTTTGGCGCCTTTCTGGTCATGTTCCTTGGTTTTCTTGCGCTGGTCTTCAGTGCCGAGCAGACCGGCAACCCATTGCTGACCAAGGTGGGGGTTGATCAAACCCTGACCGCCGGCCAGTCGGGCGGCAACATGGAAGGCAAGGAGCTGCGCTTTGGCATCGCCGACACGGCGCTGTTCGTGACCACGACGACGGCAGCGACGACCGGCTCGGTCAACGCCATGCACGACTCGCTCACCCCCCTGGGTGGCCTGGTGCCGCTGGCGCAGATGATGCTCAACTGCGTCTTCGGCGGCGACGGCGTGGGTTTCATCAACCTCATCCAGTACGCCATCCTCACCGTCTTCCTGGCGGGCATGATGATCGGCCGCACGCCGGAGTTCCTGGGCAAGAAGATCGAGGCGCGCGAAATCAAGCTGGTGATGCTGTCGGTGCTGGCGCACCCGGCGTCCATCCTCGGATTCACGGCGCTGGCCAGCCTGTGGCCGGACACCGGGGCGAGCCTGGCCAACCCCGGCGCCCATGGCTTCTCTGAGGTGCTCTACGCCTACACCTCGGGCACGGCCAACAACGGTTCGGCCTTTGCCGGCCTGAACGCCAACACGCCGTTCTTCAACACCACCATTGGCCTGGCCATGCTGGTGGGGCGCTTCTTCACGCTGCTGCCCATGCTGGCCGTGGCCGGCTCGCTGGCGGCCAAGAAGACGGTGCTTGACGGACCGGGCACCTTCCCCACGGCCACACCGCTGTTCATGGTGCTGCTGGTCTTCGTGGTGCTGGTAGTTGGTGGCCTGACCTTCCTGCCGGCCCTGGCGCTGGGCCCGGTGGTCGAGCAGCTGCAGATGCTGCAGCCGTAACCCGCGAGAAGACAGATGAACGACTTGAACCCGCCCACCCCGACGGCGCCGGGCGCGACCTCACCGCTCACGGGCTTGCTTGGCCCCTGCGTGCGCGGCGCCCTGTTTGTCGCGCTGATCACCGGCCTGGCCTACCCCCTGGCCACCACCGGCGCGGCACAGCTGCTGCTGGCGCACCAGGCCAACGGCAGCTTGATCCGCCAGGGCACGACCGTGGTCGGCTCCGAACTGATCGGGCAGTGGTTTGCCGGTGCGAGCTACTTCCACCCGCGCCCAAGCGCCACCCTGGGCCCTGATCCACAGGATGCCGGCAAGAGCCTGCCTGCCCCGTACAACGCCGCCGCCTCTCTGGGCAGCAACCTGGGGCCGACGAACCCGGCGCTGATCACCAGCGTGCAGCAGCGCACGATCGCCTACCGCCAGGCCAATGGCCTGGCCGCCGATGCCCGCGTGCCGGTGGATGCGGTGACCGCCTCGGGCTCCGGGCTGGACCCGCATGTCTCGGTGGCCAACGCGCAGCTGCAAAGCGCGCGCGTGGCACAAGCCCGTGGCCTGCCGCTGGCACAGGCACAGCAGCTGGTGCAGCAACACACCGAGGCGCGCGTGCTGGGCCTGCTGGGTGAGCCGCGCGTGAACGTGCTGCGCCTGAACCTGGCGCTGGACGCCATGAAGACGGGCAAGGAGTGAACGTGACCGACAAGAAGACGCTCCCCCTTTTCGACAGCAGCCTGGCCGGACAGGCCTTGCGCGATGCGCTGCGCAAGCTCGCGCCCCGGGCGCAGTGGCGCAACCCGGTGATGTTCGTGGTCTACCTGGGCGCCATCCTGACCACGGCGTTGTTCTTCCAGGCCCTGGGTGGCCAGGGGGAGGCGCCAGCCGGCTTCATCCTGGCGATCGCCCTGTGGCTGTGGTTCACCGTGCTGTTCGCCAACTTTGCCGAGGCCCTGGCCGAAGGGCGCAGCAAGGCGCAGGCGGCCAGCCTGCGCGGCCTGAAGAAGCAGACCTGGGCCAAGAAGCTGCCCGGCGACGACTACACCGGCCAGCACCCGCGCAGCGACCTGGGCTGGACGCCCATCGAGGCCGACAGCCTGCGCAAGGGCAACATCGTGCTCATCGAGGCCGGTGACGTGATCCCCGCCGATGGCGAGGTCATCGACGGCGTGGCCTCGGTCGACGAGTCGGCCATCACCGGCGAATCGGCGCCGGTGATCCGCGAATCGGGCGGTGATTTCTCAGCCGTCACCGGCGGCACACGCGTGCTGTCGGACTGGATCGTCGTGCGTGTGGCGGTCAACCCGGGCGAGACCTTTGTCGATCGCATGATCGCCATGGTGGAGAACGCCAGCCGCAAGAAGACGCCCAACGAGATCGCGCTGACCATTCTGCTGGTCGGCCTGACGCTGGTCTTCCTGCTGGTCATCGCCACGCTGTGGCCGTATTCCTATTTCGCCGTGGCGCAGGCCGGCACGGGCAGCGTGGTCAGCATGACGGTGCTGGTGGCGCTGCTGGTGTGCCTGATTCCCACCACCATCGGTGGCCTGCTCTCGGCCATCGGCGTGGCCGGCATGAGCCGCATGATGCAGGCCAACGTCATCGCCACCTCGGGCCGCGCGGTGGAGGCCGCAGGCGATGTGGATGTGCTGCTGCTGGACAAGACCGGCACCATCACCCTGGGCAACCGCCAGGCCAGCGCCTTTCTGGCGGTGCGCGGCGTGAGCGAGCAGCAGCTGGCCGACGCAGCACAGCTGGCGTCACTGGCCGACGAGACGCCCGAGGGGCGCAGCATCGTCGTGCTGGCCAAGCAGAAGTTCAACCTGCGCGAGCGCGATGTGCAGAAGCTGGGCGCGCGCTTCGTGCACTTCACGGCGCAGACGCGCATGAGCGGGGTCGATCTCGGGGATGGCCGCTGCATCCGCAAGGGCGCGGCCGAGGCCGTGCGCCGCCATGTCGAATCGCTGGGCGGCAGCTTTCCGGCCGAGCTGCAGCAGGCCGTCGATGAGGTCTCCCGCCGGGGCTCCACGCCGCTGGTGGTGTCCGAGGGTGCGCGTGCGCTGGGCGTGGTGGAGTTGAAGGACATCGTCAAGGGCGGCATCAAGGAGCGCTTTGCCGAGCTGCGCCGCATGGGCATCAAGACGGTGATGATCACCGGCGACAACCGCCTGACGGCCGCGGCAATCGCCGCCGAAGCCGGGGTGGACGACTTCCTGGCCGAGGCCACGCCCGAGGCCAAGCTGGCGCTGATCCGCGACTACCAGGGCCGGGGCCAACTGGTGGCCATGACGGGCGACGGCACCAACGACGCCCCGGCGCTGGCCCAGGCCGACGTGGCCGTGGCCATGAACACCGGCACGCAGGCGGCGAAAGAGGCCGGCAACATGGTCGACCTGGACAGCAACCCGACCAAGCTGATCGAGATCGTCGAGACCGGCAAGCAGATGCTGATGACGCGCGGCTCGCTCACGACCTTCAGCGTCGCCAACGACGTGGCCAAGTACTTCGCCATCATCCCGGCGGCCTTCATCGGCACCTATCCGCAGCTGGCAGCACTCAACGTCATGGGACTGGCCAGCCCGTCGTCGGCCATCCTGTCGGCAGTGATCTTCAACGCGCTGATCATCGTCTTGCTGATCCCGCTGGCGCTCAAGGGCGTGAAGTACCGCGCCGTGGGCGCAGCTGCGCTCTTGCGGCGCAACCTGCTGGTCTACGGCCTGGGCGGGCTCGTCGTGCCCTTCATCGGCATCAAGTTGATCGACATGACTCTGCTGACGCTGAGGCTGGCGTGACTCCTTCGGTCCTGTCAGTCAGCCGCACCTGTCTCACCCCGGCTGGCAAGAACGTGGCCGGCACCCGTTCGGTGCGGGGCGCGATGATCGGCTTGTGAACCGATGGCCATCAACGAGCCACCCCACTCAACGGGCTACCCCACCTCCGCACCATCGCCGCCACGCCACACGCTGAGGACCGTTTCGGGCATTTGCACCGCCGCGGCAGCAGCGGGCCCTCGTGGGAAGATGCCGTGTCATTGCATTGCAGGAAGCCCTCATGCTGATCAATTGCGCGGCCTACGAAGACGGCCGCAAGCTCGCCGATATCGCCATCGAGGAGATCGATCAATGGCTGCTGCGACCGGGCTGCTTCGTCTGGGTCGCGCTGCGTGATGCCGACGACGACGAGCTGCAGCATGTGCAGCAGGAGTTCGCCCTGCACGAGCTGGCGGTCGAGGACGCACGCCACGGGCATCAGCGACCCAAGATCGAGGAGTACGGCTCGACGCTGTTCATCGTCATGCAGCTGCCCGCGGATGCACCGGGTGAGTCCGAACAGGGCGAACTGGCCATCTTCGCGGGCGAGAACTTCGTGGTCTCGGTGCGCAACCGCAGCGCGCAGGACTTCCTGGGCGTGCGCAGTCGCTGCGAACGCGAGCCCGAGCTGCTGCGCCAGGGCGCGGGCTTCGTGCTTTACGCACTGATGGATGCGGTGGTGGACCGCTACTTTCCCCGCATCGATGCCCTGGAGACCGAGCTCGAAGCCATCGAGGACACCATCTTCGAGCGCCACTC
>JADZCL010000367.1 GCA_020851615.1 Rubrivivax sp. | reverse complement strand
TTCGATCGGAGTCCCCGCATGAACAAGACCCTCAACCGCCTGGCGCTGGGCGCCCTGCTGGCCGCCGGCGCCCTGGCCACTGCGCCCGCGCATGCAGGCAAGACGCTGGATGCAATCAAGGCACGCGGGCAGGTCGTCTGCGGCGTGCACACGGCGCTGGCCGGCTTCTCCGCCGCCGATGCGCAGGGCAACTGGAGCGGCATCGACGTCGACGTCTGCCGCGCCGTCGCCGCGGCGGTGCTGGGCGACGGCAACAAGGTCAAGTGGGTGCCGCTGGTGGCGCAGCAGCGCTTCACGGCGCTGCAGTCGGGCGAGATCGACGTCCTCTCGCGCAACACCACCTGGACCCTCACGCGCGATGCCTCGCTGGGCCTGGAGTTCACTGGCGTCACCTATTACGACGGCCAGGGCTTCATGGTGCCGACGAGCGCCAAGCTCACCAGTGCCCGGCAGCTCAAGGGCGCCACCGTGTGCGTGCAGTCCGGCACCACCACCGAGAAGAACCTGACCGACTTCTCGCGCGCCCACGGCCTGAACATCAAGCCAGTGGTCTTCGAGAAGATCGAAGCGGCGGAGAACGCCTACTTCACCGGCCGCTGTGTGGCGTACACGACCGATGCCTCGGGGCTGGCTTCGACCCGCAACCAGGTTGCGAAGAACCCGGCCGACCACGTGATCCTGCCCGACCTGATCTCCAAGGAGCCGTTGGGGCCGGCGGTGCGCCGCGGCGACGACGAGTGGTTCTCGATCGTCAAATGGGTGCTGTTCGGCTTGATCGAGGCGGAGGAGTACGGCGTCACGCAGGCCAACGTCCTGAAGATGCAGGCCGAGAGCCAGGACCCGGTGGTGATGCGTCTGACCGGCAAGAGCGAGGACATGGGCAAGCTGCTGGGCCTGGACAAGAACTGGCTCGTCAATGCGATCAAGGCCGTCGGCAACTACGGCGAGATGTTCGAGCGCAACGTCGGCCCGAAGTCGCCGCTGAACCTGCCGCGCGGCCTCAACAACCTGTGGAACAAGGGCGGCATCATGTACGCGCCGCCGGTGCGCTGAGTCCGCTGGGCGCGCCGCCGCACATGCGCGGATCGCCACGACAGGGAGAACTAGGCCATGGCTGAAGGTGCTGCGCCAGCGCGACGGGGGCGGTCGTGGCGCAGCGCCGCGCTGCGCGGGGTCATCTACCAGATCGTCGCCGTCGCCGCCCTGGGCCTGGTGATCTGGTACCTGGCGCACAACACGCTGGTGAACATGCAGGTGCGTGGGATCCAGAGCGGCTTCGGGTTCCTCGAGCAGCCCGCGGGCTTCGACATCGGTGAGTCCGTCATCCGCTACGACGCACTCGACCCGTACTGGAAGGCCTTCCTCGTCGGCGTGCTCAATACGCTGCGGGTGTCGGCGCTGGGCATCGTGCTGGCCACCGTGCTGGGCACGCTGCTGGGCGTGGGCCGCTTTGCACGCAACGCGCTCGTGCGGGGCCTGTGCTACGGCTACGTCGAACTGTTCCGCAACGTGCCGCTGCTGCTGCAACTGGTGCTGTGGTACATCGTGTTCACCGAGATCCTGCCGGCGGTGACCGAGCCGATCGTCCTGGCGAACCTGGTCTTCCTCAGCAAGGGCGGCGTGTCCTTCCCCTGGCCGGTCTGGGGCCGCGGGCAGAACCTGGCCTTGGCGGGCGTGGTGATCGGCGCAGGCCTGGCCTGGGCCTGGCGGCGCCGTGCCCGCCGGCACTTCGAACAGACCGGTCAGACCACGAGCACCTTCTGGCTGCCGCTGGCCATCGTGGTCGGCGCAATGCTGCTGGGCTGGGTGGCCGGCGGGGCCCCGACCGCATGGAGCATCCCCAAGCCCGGCGGCTTCCTGATCGAGGGCGGCATCGCCGCCACGCCCGAGTTCCTCGCCGTCCTGTTCGGCCTGGTGTGCTACACGGCCGCCTTCATGGCCGAGGTGGTGCGCGCGGGCATCTCGTCGGTCTCGCACGGCCAGGTCGAGGCCGCCAGCAGCATCGGCCTGTCGAAGTCGCAGGCGATGCGCCTGGTGATCCTGCCGCAGGCGCTGCGCGTCATCATCCCCCCGATGACGAGCCAGTACCTGAATCTGACCAAGAACTCGTCGCTGGCGGTGGCAATCGGCTATCCCGACGTGGTGTCGATCGCCAACACCTCGCTCAACCAGACCGGACGTGCGGTCGAGTGCATCGCGATCGTGATGGCGGTCTACCTGGTGACCTCGTTGTCGACCAGCGCCTTCATGAATTGGTACAACAAGCGGGCGGCGATCCAGGAGCGCTGAGCATGAACGCGAGCTTCGAGCCGATCGCGCCGCGGCCTGCCCCCGTGCCGACCGAGGGCTTCGTGCCCTGGGTGCGCAGCAACCTGTTCGGCAGCATCGGCAGTTCGATCATCACCCTGGCCATCGTCGCGCTGGCACTCGCCATCGTGCCCTCGCTGCTGAAGTGGGGCGTCGTCGACGCGGTCTTCGCACCCAACCTCGCCGCGTGCCAGCAGGCACGCGGGAGCGGCGCCTGCTGGGGAGTGATCGGCGAGAAGCTGCGCATCATCCTGTTCGGGCGCTATCCCTTCGCCCAGCAATGGCGACCGGCGGCCGCCACCGCCCTGCTGCTGACGCTGCTGATCCTCAGTTGCATGCGCTTCTTCTGGAAGAAGTGGCTGGTGCTGCTGTGGCTGGCGGTCATCCCGGTCTATTTCGTCCTCATGGGTGGCGGCATGCTCGGGCTGGACCCGGTGCCCACCGACGCCTGGGGCGGCCTGCCGCTGACCATCCTGCTGGCGACCTTCGGCATCGTGCTGGCATTTCCGATCGCGATCCTGATCGCACTCGGGCGGCGCTCCAGCCTGCCAGCGATCCAGACGCTGTGCGTGACCTTCATCGAACTGGTGCGCGGCGTGCCGCTGATCTCGGTGCTGTTCATGGCGAGCTTCATGTTCCCGCTCTTCATGCCGGTGGGCAAGTCACCCGACGTGCTGCTGCGGGTGCTGGCGGGGATCACGCTGTTCGAAGCCGCCTACCTGGCCGAGGTCGTTCGTGGCGGCCTGCAGGCGATCCCCAGGGGCCAGGTCGAGGCCGCACAGTCGCTGGGCCTGTCCTACTGGCAGACGCAGCGCAAGATCGTGTTGCCGCAGGCGCTGGCGCTGGTGGTGCCAGGCATCATGAACACCTTCATCTCGATCTTCATGGACACCTCGCTCGTCACGATCGTGTCGATGTACGAATTGATGGGGGCACTGGGCATGGCGGTCAACTCCGACGCCAGCTGGCGCCCCTTCATATTCGAGGGCTACATCTTCATCACCGCGATCTACTTCATCTTCTGTTTCACCATGACCCGCTACAGCGGCTGGGTCGAACTGCGCGTCGGTCGCAGCAGGCTGCGTTGAGGAACCGACATGAGCGAACCCATCATCCGCTTCGCCGGGGTCAACAAATGGTACGGAAACAACTTCCACGTCCTGCGTGACATCAACCTCGAGGTCGCCGCGGGCGAGCGCATCGTCATCTGCGGCCCATCGGGCTCGGGCAAGTCGACGCTGATCCGCTGCATCAACCGCCTCGAAGAGCACCAGGAAGGCCGCATCGTCGTCGATGGCGTCGAGCTCCGCGACGACGTCAAGGCGGTCGAACAGGTGCGCAAGGAGGTCGGCATGGTGTTCCAGCAGTTCAACCTGTTCCCGCACCTGACCGTGCTCGAGAACCTGACGCTGGCGCCGATGTGGGTCGGCAAGGTCCCGAAGAAGGAAGCCCAGGAGCGCGCACTGGCGCAGCTCGAGCGCGTGCGCATCGCCGAGCAGGCACAGAAGTTCCCGCTGCAGCTCTCGGGCGGCCAGCAGCAGCGCGTGGCGATCGCACGCGCGCTGTGCCTGACGCCCAAGATCATGCTCTTCGACGAGCCGACCTCGGCACTCGATCCGGAGATGATCAAGGAGGTGCTGGACGTCATGATCGAGCTCGCCGGCGGCGGCATGACGATGATCTGCGTCACGCACGAGATGGGCTTCGCCAAGGCGGTGGCCAACCGCGTCATCTTCATGGATCAGGGCCAGATCGTCGAACAGGCGCCGCCACAGGAATTCTTCGACGCCCCGAAGAGCGAGCGCACGCGCGACTTCCTCTCCAAGATCCTCGCGCACTGAGCGTCCCCGCGGCCGGGATAATCCGGCCCATGCCCGCCAAGCCCCGTGTCGTCGTCGGCCTCTCCGGCGGGGTCGATTCCGCCGTTGCGGCCTGGCTGCTGCTGCAGCAGGGCTGCGAGGTCGTCGGCATCTTCATGAAGAACTGGGAGGATGACGACGACGGCGCGTACTGCGCCTCCAACGCCGACTTCGTCGATGCCGCAGCCGTGGCCGACGTGCTCGGGATCGAGCTCGAGCATGTGAATTTCGCGGCCGAGTACAAGGACCGCGTCTTCGGCGAGTTCCTGCGCGAATACCGCGCCGGGCGCACGCCCAATCCGGACGTGCTGTGCAACGCCGAGATCAAGTTCAAGGCCTTCCTCGAGCACGCGCTGCGCCTGGGCGCTCAGCACATCGCAACCGGCCACTATGCGCGCGTGCGCGAACAGGACGGTCGCTTCGAACTGCTCAAGGGGCTGGATGCGGCCAAGGACCAGAGCTACTTCCTGCACCGGCTGACGCAGGCGCAACTGGCGCGCACGCGCTTCCCGCTGGGCGAACTGGCCAAGACCGAGGTACGCCGCATCGCCGCACGCCTTGGCCTGCCCAACGCAGCGAAGAAGGACTCGACGGGCATCTGCTTCATCGGCGAGCGGCCGTTCCGCGATTTCCTGCAGCGCTACCTGAGCCAGGAGCCCGGGCCCATGCTCGACGAACGCGGGCACGAGGTCGGGCAGCACGTCGGCCTGTCCTTCTACACCTTGGGCCAGCGGCAGGGCCTGGGGATAGGCGGCGTCAAGAGTGGCGGCGGCGCACACGCGCCCTGGTACGTCGCCCGCAAGGACGCCACGCGCAACGCGCTCATCGTCGTCCAGGGCCATGACCACCCCTGGCTGCTCAGCCGCAGCCTCGATGCGGACGACTGCAGTTGGATCGCCGGCACGCCTCCGCCGCCGGGGCGGCTGGCGGCCAAGACCCGCTACCGCCAGGCCGATTCGGCCTGCCACCTGACGGCCGGCACGACAGGCTTCAGCCTGCGCTTCGACGAGTCGCAGTGGGCGGTCACGCCCGGCCAGTCAGCCGTGCTCTACGACGGCGA
>JADZCL010000366.1 GCA_020851615.1 Rubrivivax sp. | reverse complement strand
GAGGCTGTCGAACTCGTCGAGCTGCACCGGCCCGATCTCGTCTTCCTCGACATCCGCATGCCCGGCGCCAGCGGCATCGAGGCGGCCCGGCGCATCGCGCAGATGGAGACCGGCCCCGACGAGGTCGTGCCGGAGATCGTCTTCATCACCGCCTACGATCAGCACGCGGTCGAGGCCTTCGAACAGGGTGCAGCCGACTACCTGCTCAAGCCCGCCGAGCCCGAGCGGCTGCAGCGCATGGTCGAGCGCCTGCGCAAGCGGCTGGCCGCACGCGGCACGGCCGACGAAGCCGGCAACGCCGGCGCACCGCTGCAGCAACTGCTGCACCAGCTGAGCGCACGCCTGCACCCCGCATCGGCACCGCAGTACCTGAAGTGGATCCAGGCCGGCGTGGGCAGCGCAATCCAGATGATCGCCGTCGATGACGTGCTGTTCTTCATCAGCGACGAGAAGTACACCCGCGTGCAGACGGCGCACCAGGAGGCCTTGATCCGCAAGCCGATCAAGGAGCTGGTCGAGGAGCTCGATCCACGGCAGTTCTGGCAGATCCACCGCAGCACGCTGGTCAACGCACACGCCATCGCCGACGTCGCGCGCGACTTCCGCGGCCGGCAGATTGTCAGCGTCAAGGGCCACCCCGAGAAGCTCGAGGTCAGCCGCAGCTACACAGGCCTGTTCAAGGGGATGTAGTGCCCACGCGGGACGGCGGGCGCGGCCTTCAGACCTTGGTCGACATGTAGACGCCTTGCGTGCGCAGCAATTGCAGCGTCAGCAGCTCGCCATGCAGCAGCCAGCCTTCGCCCTGGCGCTGGCAGCCCACCACCACCGCCACGCCGTCGAAGCTGCTGGTCATCACGCGCAGCGCACTGCGCGGCGCTGCCGGGACGGGCGACACCAGGGCCAGGCCGCCCAGCGAGATGTCGCGCAGCCGCGCCGCATGGTCACCCGCCACACCCGGCAGCCGCAGCGTGGCGCCCAGTGGACGCGCGTTGCTCGGGCTGCGACGGCGGCCGAAGAGCTCGCCGCGCTCGAAGGCCGGCCGACGAAAGAGCGGGCTGTCGCAACCCGTGCAGCGGGTGTCGGGCTGCACCATTGCCGGCAGGCCCCGGCGGCAGAAGGGGCAGGCACGGTCGGCCAGCCAGGCGGCAGGGTCATGCGAGGCCAGGGGCGCTGCAGCAGGCTCGGCCGTGGCGCGCGCAGCCTTGGCCGCTGCGGGCGCCGCCGCCTGCTGGCCGCTCGCCTGCAACGACAAGTCGTAGGCGCGCCGGCGTGCAGGGTCGGCGAGGATGGCGTAGGCGGCATTGATGCGCGCAGCCGCCTCCGGGTCACCGCCGAGGTCGGGGTGCGCGCGCAGCGTGCTCATCAAGGTGCGGTAGCTGGCGCGGATGACCTCCAGCGGCGCCTCCGGCTGCACGTGCAGGATGCGGTAGAGATTGCGACGTTCCTCCTGCGACATCGAGGCGCTCTCCTTGCGGCGTTCGCGGACGTGGCGGCCGTATCGGCCGCTGCCGAGGTGGACTTTAGTCCGCCCGCGGCGGCGGCGCCAGCCACGACACGATGCAGACCTGCGCCACCCAGTAGGTGGCCAGCACCCACAGCGAGGCCATCGGCAGCGGGCCGGCAAAGCGATTGACGGCCAGGAGGGCATCGCTGGCGACGAAGAGGGCACCGCCCAGGGCCAGCCGCCGCGCCGCGCCAGCCGCCGGCGCCGCACGCCACAGCACCAGCGCCTGCGCCGCCATCGAGGCCAGCGCGATCAGGTACATCACGACCGGCACGCGCAGGCCGGCAGGCACCCCCGCCCAGAGCCAGGCCAGGATCAGCCCGCCAACGACCCCGTAGAGCACGAACGGCCACACCCGTGCGGCCAGCCGCTGCACGCGCGTGAAGGCCACCAGGTAGGCCAGGTGCGCGAGCAGGAAGGCCACCAGCCCGGGCAGGAAGCCCTGCTGCGGCCACAGCAGCGCCACGTCGCCCACCAGCGAAAGCAGCAAGCCTGCCAGCACCCAGCGCCGCAGCGTGGGCGTGCTGCACCCGCGCGGCCACGCCAGCGCAATGATCAGCAGCGTGGCCAAGGGCTTGAAGACGAAGGCCAGCCAGGGGGCGTTCAGCGCCCAGGGCGCCGCGGCGATGGCCAGCGCGGCCGCGCCGACGGTCGCGAACAGCCAGGAGGGGTGGGTGACAAGCAGCATGGCCTCGTCCGCGTGTGGCTCAGGCGGCTGCAGGCGGCGCCGCCGCGGCCTTGGCAACCAGTTCGGCGCGCAGGCGCTGCAGGCGCAGGCGCGGATCCTCGCGCGGCACGGCCTCGGCGAGCTTCATCTCGGCAATGAAGCGGCTGGGCACCGCCGCGACCGTCTCGCGGCCGCGCTTGCGCCGGCGCAGCGTGCTCACCAGCAGCGTCTGGCGCGCACGCGTGATGCCCACGTACATCAGCCGGCGCTCCTCTTCCAGGCGAGCCGGCGTCATCTCTTCCTCGCCGCTGCGAAACGGCAGCAGCCCTTCGTTGACGCCCACGAGCTGCACATGCGGCCACTCGAGCCCCTTGGCCGCATGCAGCGTCGACAGCGTCACCACATCCTGCTCCTCCCCCCGCTCGGCCAGGCTGAGAATGACGCTGATCGTCTGCGCCACCTGCAGCACGGTCTGCGGCTCGCTCTCGAAGCTGCCGCCCTGCGGGCCGATCGTGCCGCCGCAGCGGCGCGCGATCCAGTCGACGAAATCAAGCACGTTGCCCCAGCGCGCGGCAGCCAGCTTCTCGCTGTCCTCGCTGTCATGCAGGTGCTGCTCGTAGGCGATCGCCTGCAGCCAATCCAGCAGCAGCGCACGTGCGTCCTCGGCGCCGCGCGCGTGCGCGGCACGCTCCTGCAGTGCATTGACCTCACGCCCGAACTCGTGCAGGGCATCGATCGCCTTGCCCTTCAGCACGGTGGCCAGGCCGGGGGAGAAGAGCGCCGCGAACAGGCTGGTCTTCCAGCGTGCGGCGTACTCGCCCAGGGTGGCCAGTGTCTGGTGGCCGATGCCGCGCCGCGGCGTGGTCACCGCGCGCAGGAAGGCCGGGTCGTCGTCCTCGTTGACGAACAGCCGCAGCCAGGCGCACAAGTCCTTGATCTCGGCGCGGTCGAAGAAGCTCGTGCCGCCCGAGACCTTGTAGGGGATCTGCGCAGCGCGCAGCTTCTGCTCGAACACGCGCGCCTGGTGGTTGGCGCGGTAGAGGATCGCGAAGTCGGCCAGCTTCACCGCGCCGCCCCGTGCGCGCAGCGCCTGGATGCGCGCGACAGCCCGCTCGGCGGCGTGCTCCTCGCCATCGCATTCGAGCACCTGCACCGGCTCGCCGTCGCCGAACTCGCTCCACAGCTTCTTCTCGTAGAGCTTGGGGTTCTGCGCGATCACCGCATTGGCCGCGCGCAGGATGTGGCCCGTGCTGCGGTAGTTCTGCTCGAGCGGGATGATCTTCAGCGCCGGAAAGTCCTGCGGCAGGCGCTTGAGGTTCTCGATCGTGGCGCCACGCCAGCCGTAGATGCTCTGGTCATCGTCACCCACCGCGGTGAAGGGTGTGCCAGCGCGGCCGTCACTGCCGCCACCGACCAAGGCCTTCAGCAGCTCGTACTGCACTCCGTTGGTGTCCTGGACCTCGTCGACCAGCAGATGGCCGAACTGCCCCTGCCAGCGCGCGCGGGCCGCCTCGTCGCGCCGCAGCAGCGCCAGCGGCAGGCCGATGAGGTCGTCGAAGTCCACCGCCTGGTAGGCCTGCAGGCGCTCCTGCACACGGCGCATCACGCGCGCGGCCACACGCTCGTCGTCGCTGGCGGCGCTGCGCTCGGCCGCATCGACGTCCAGGCCCTGGTTCTTCCAAAGGCTGATCGTCCATTGCCAGCGCCGCGCCAGCGCGTTGTCGGAGCAGCCCCCGGCGTCGCGGATCACGCCCAGGATGTCGTCGGCGTCGAGGATGCTGAAGTTGGGCTTGAGCCCGATGCGCTCGCCGTCCTCGCGCAGCATGCGCACCCCCAGCGCATGGAAGGTGCAGACGACGAGCTCGCGCGCCGCGCGCGGCCCCACCAGCGCGCGCGTGCGCTCCCGCATCTCGGCCGCGGCCTTGTTGGTGAAGGTGATTGCGCCAATGCGCGCCGGCGCCAGCCCCTCCTGCAACAGCCGTGCGATCTTGTGGACGATGACCCGCGTCTTGCCCGAACCCGCCCCCGCCAGCACCAGGCAGGGGCCGCGCAGATGCTGCACGGCGGCCATCTGGGCGGGGTTGAGGGTGGTGGGGGTGGGGGGCG
>JADZCL010000365.1 GCA_020851615.1 Rubrivivax sp. | reverse complement strand
CTGCGCGCGATGATCGAGCAGCTCGACCAGCGGCGCGCACAGGTCTACATCGAGAGCATGATCGTCGAGGTGGCCGGCGGCGACGCCGCCGACTTCGGCTTCGAGTGGCTGGGCAAGCTCGGCAAGAGCGGCAACCACGACATCAACGCCGTGCAGAGCCTCACCAGCGGCGCTGCACCCAACATCATCAGCGTCAACAGCAGCCTTGCGCAGGGCAACCTGACGCTGGGCGAGGGCCTGAGCATCGGCCTGGCGCGGGTGATCGACGGCGTGACTTCGCTCTCGGCCATCCTGCGCCTGCTGCAGAGCCAGACGCAGACCAACATCGTCAGCACACCCAACCTGATCACGCTGGACAACGAAGAGGCCAAGATCGTCGTCGGCGAGAACGTGCCCTTCATCACCGGCCAGTTCACCAACACCGGCACCGGCACGACCAACCCCTTCCAGACCATCGAGCGCAAGGACGTGGGCATCACGCTGCGCATCCGGCCGCAGATCGGCGAGGGCGGTGCGATCCGCATGCAGATCTACCAGGAGCAGAGTGCCGTCAAGAGCACCACCGCCGCGGGCACCAGCAACGCCGGACCCTCGACCACCAAACGCTCGATCGAGGGCACGGTGACGGTGGACGACGGGCAGATCCTCGTGCTGGGCGGCCTCATCGAGGACACCTACACCACCACGCAGAGCAAGGTGCCGCTGCTGGGCGACATCCCGCTGCTGGGCGCGATCTTCCGCAGCGAGAGCCGCCAGCGCAAGCGCACCAACCTGATGGTCTTCCTGCGCCCGATCGTGATGCGCGACGCGCAGGCCCAGCAACGCCTGTCCGACGACCGCTACGAGCAGATCCGCGCCCACCAGCTGGGCAACCAGCCGCGCCCGAGCATCGTGCTGCCGATCGATCGCGCGCCGGTGCTGCCGCCCTCCACGCCGGGCAGTGCGGTGCCGATCGCGCCGCTGGAGCCCCCGGCACCGGCCGCGTCGGCTCCGTCGGCGCCCGCAACGCCCTGAGTGCCGCAAGCGACCATGGGCGCACGCCATCCCCTGCCCTACGCCTACGCCAAGGCGCACACGCTGCTGCTCGAGGACGACGGCCAGGAGTGCGTGCTGTGGGCCGCCGAGACGACCCCGGCCAGCGCCCTGGGCGAGGTCGGCCGCGTGCACGACGTGAGCCGCCACGAGTTCGAGGCCGCCGCCACCCTGGCCAGCCGCATCGCCACGGCCTATGCCGGCGGTGAAGGCAGCGCCGCCGCGGTGATCGGCGAGGTCGAGTCCGGCGTCGACCTCTCGCGCCTGATGCAGGAGTTGCCCGCGGTGGCCGACCTGCTCGAGGCGGCCGACGACGCGCCCATCATCCGCATGCTCAACGCGCTGCTGACGCAGGCCGCCAAGGACGGCGCCAGCGACATCCATATCGAGCCCTACGAGCGTGCCAGCTCGGTGCGCTTTCGCGTCGACGGCACGCTGCGCGAGGTGGTGCAGCCCAACAAGGCGCTGCACGCGGCGCTGATCAGCCGGCTCAAGATCATGGCCGAGCTCGACATCGCCGAGCGGCGGCTGCCGCAGGACGGGCGCATCGCGCTGCGCATCGGCGCACGCGCCATCGACGTGCGCGTCTCCACACTGCCCAGTGCGCACGGCGAGCGTGCCGTGCTGCGCCTGCTCGACAAGACCGAGTCGCACCTGACGCTGCCTGCACTGGGCATGAGCGGCGCCGTGCTGTCGGCGTTCGAGCGCCTGGTGCAGCAGCCGCACGGCATCGTGCTCGTCACCGGCCCCACCGGCAGCGGCAAGACGACCACCCTCTATGCCAGCCTGGGCCGCATCGACACCGCGACCACCAACGTGCTGACGGTCGAGGACCCGATCGAGTACGAGCTGCCCGGCATCGGGCAGACCCAGGTCAACCCGAAGATCGACCTCAGCTTCGCGAAGGCGCTGCGCGCCATCCTGCGCCAGGATCCCGACGTCATCATGATCGGCGAGATCCGCGACCACGAGACGGCGCAGATCGCCATCCAGGCCAGCCTCACCGGCCACCTGGTGCTGGCCACCGTGCACACCAACGACGCCCCGAGTTCGGTGACGCGGCTGATCGACATGGGGGTTGAGCCCTTCCTGCTGGCCAGCAGCCTGCTGGGCGTGCTGGCCCAGCGCCTGGTGCGCCGGCTCTGCCCCGAGTGCCGCCGCCGCGGCGACGACGGCCTCTGGCACGCCGTGGGCTGCCCTGCGTGCAGCCACAGCGGCTACAAGGGCCGCACCGGGGTCTACGAGCTGATGGTCGTCGACCCGTCCGTGCAGGCACTCATCCACGGCCGCGCCAGCGAACACGAGCTGATCGCCGCGGCGCGTGCGGCCGGCCTGCGCTCCATGCGCGAGGACGGCCAGCGGCTGCTGCAGGACGGCAGCACCTCGCCCGAGGAGCTGATCCGCGTCACGCGGGATTGAGCCGATGCCGGCCTTCCGCTACGACGCCCTGGACCAAGAAGGCCGCGCCGCGCGCGGCACCGTCGAGGCCGACAGCGCCAAGGCCGCGCGGGCCCAGTTGCGCGCCCAGGCGCTGGTGCCACTGGCGCTGACCCCGCTGGCCGAGGCCGACGGCCCGGCGCGCGCGGCGCTGCCGTTTGCACGCCGCGTCTTCTCCCGCACCGGGCTCACCGTCTGGACCCGTCAGCTCGCCGGACTGGTCAGCGCGGGGCTGCCGCTGGAGCGTGCGCTCACCGCCCTCGCCGACGAAAGCGAGGACACGCACCAGCGCGAACTGCTCTCGCAACTGAAGAGCGAGGTCAACGCCGGCAGCAGCTTCGCCCGTGCGCTGGCCACCGCGCCGCGCGAGTTCGACGAGATCTACCGCGCCGTGGTCGCCGCAGGCG
>JADZCL010000364.1 GCA_020851615.1 Rubrivivax sp. | reverse complement strand
TTCGGCGCCGATCGCTACCGGCATGAACTGGCCTACAAGGGCCAGGGGCGGCTGATCTTCGCCGGTTCAGGCGGCTTCGACTCGAATGCTCACCTGATCTGGATCATCCACAACGCCAACGACAGCGGCTACCGCTGAACGGAGCGCACCACCAGCACGGCCGCGGCGAGTCTCACTCGCCGAGGTAGGCTGCGCGCACCTTCGGATCGGCGAGCAGGGCCTTGGCCTCACCGCTCATGGTGATCTCACCGGAATCCATCACGTAGCCGCGGTTGGCCAGCTCGAGCGCGCGGCTGGCGTTCTGCTCGACCAGCAGGATGGTCGTGCCACGCTGGTGGATGTCGGCCACGACTTCGAAGATCTTGTCCACCATCAGCGGCGACAAGCCCATGCTGGGCTCATCCAGCAGCAGCACCTTGGGGCGCGCCATCAGCGCGCGGCCCATGGCCAGCATCTGCTGCTCGCCCCCGCTCATCGTGCCGGCGAGCTGATTGCGCCGCTCCTGCAGGCGCGGGAAGATCCCGAACACGCGCTCGATGTCCGCGTCGATCTCGCGGTCGCGGCGCACGAACGCGCCCATCAGCAGGTTTTCGGTGATCGACATGCGCGTGAAGGTGCCACGCCCTTCGGGCACCATCACCAGGCCTTGCTTGACAAGATCCCAGGGGCCCTGGCCCTTGATGCTGCGCCCGAAGAACTCGATGTCCCCCGCGGCCACCGGCTGCGTTCCGGTGATGGCTTTGAGCGTCGTCGTCTTGCCGGCGCCATTGGCACCGATGAGACTCACCAGTTCACCTTCACGCACCTCGAAGTCGACGCCCTTGACCGCCTGGATGCCGCCGTAGGCAACCTTCAGGCCCGACACCTTCAGCATCGTCGCACTCATCAATGCCCCCTCGTGCCGAGGTAGGCCTCGATCACCTTCTCGTCCTTCTGCACCTCGGGCGGCGTGCCCTCGGCGATCTGGCGGCCGTAGTCGAGCACGGTCACGCGGTCGCACAGGCCCATCACGAGCTTGACGTCATGCTCGATCAGCAGGATGGTGCGGTTGTCGCGCCGGATGCGGTCGATCAATTCGCGCAGCACGACCTTCTCGGTTGCGTTCATGCCGGCGGCCGGCTCGTCCAGCGCGATCAACTGCGGATCGGTCGCCAGCGCACGCGCAATCTCCAGCCGCCGCTGGTCGCCATACGAGAGCGTGCGCGCCTTGTACTCCGCATAGCGGCCGATGCCGACGTAGTCGAGCAGTTCCTGCGCACGCGCAGCGATCGCGGCCTCCTCTGCCTTGAAGCCGGCGCTGCGGAAGATGGCCCCCAGCAGGCCAGAATGCGTGCGCACATGGCGACCGACCATCACGTTCTCGAGCGCCGTCATCTCGGGAAAGAGGCGGATGTTCTGGAAGGTCCGCGCGATGCCGGCCTTGGCCACTTCGTGCACGGCACTGGGCTTGTAGGGCTTGCCGCCGAGTTCGAAGCTGCCGGAGTCCGGGATATAGAGGCCGGTGATGACGTTGAAGAAGGTCGTCTTGCCGGCGCCGTTGGGGCCGATGAGACCGTAGACCTCACCCTGGCGGATGCGGATACCGACCTCGGACAGCGCCTGCAGGCCACCGAAGCGCTTGCTGACGCCCTGCACGTCGAGAACTGTCTGGCTCATGGATCGTCCTCGCCTCAGACCGCCGTCGGCGCGGCCTTGCCGTGCTCGCGTGCCGGCCACAGGCCGCGCGGGCGCAGCAGCATGATGACGATCATCGCCAGCGCGATCAGCAACTGGCGCAGGATCGCCGCGTCGATGCGCCCTCCGGTCATGTTCTGCACGTCACCGGCAACGTAGCGCAACACCTCGGGCAGCGCGGCCAGCATCAGCGCGCCCAGGATCACGCCCGGAATATGGCCCAGCCCCCCGAGCACGACCATCGCCACGATCATGATGCTCTCCATCAGGCTGAACGACTCGGGCGAGACGAAGCCCTGGAACGACGCGAACATCGCACCCGAGATCCCGCCGAAGGTGGCCCCCATGCCGAAGGCGGCCAGCTTCATGTTGCGCGTGTTGATGCCCATGGCCTTGGCGGCGACCTCGTCCTCGCGGATCGCCATCCAGGCCCGCCCGATGCGACTGGTCTCGAGGCGATGGCAGATCACGACGCTCAGCACCACCAGCACCAGGAAGAGGTAGTAGTACAGCGTCACCGAGGGGATGCGGAAGTCGCCGATCTCGATGGCCTTGCCGAAGCTGAAGCCAAAGATGTTCATCGCGTCGATGCGGTCCAGGCCCCGCGGCCCGTTGGTGATGTTGACCGGCTGCTCGAGGTTGTTCATGAACACCCGGATGATCTCGCCAAAGCCAAGCGTGACGATGGCCAGGTAGTCGCCGCGCAGCTTGAGTACGGGAATGCCCAGCAGCACGCCCACGATGCCGGCAAGAAAGGCCGCCAGCGGCACGACGATCCAGACTGGCGTGTGCAGCCCGTTCGGGAACGTCTGCGCAAACCACTCGAAGGTTTCGCCCAGGTGGGGGCTGGCCATCAGCGCGTACATGTAGGCGCCCACCGCGTAAAAGGCCACGTAGCCAAGGTCCAGCAACCCGGCATAGCCGACGACGATGTTCAGCCCGAGGGCCAGCAGCACGTACAACAGCGCCAGGGCCAGGATGCGCACCCAGCCCTGCCCGAACTGCTGCGCGAACAGGGGCAGCGC
>JADZCL010000363.1 GCA_020851615.1 Rubrivivax sp. | reverse complement strand
GGGTCCGCCAGCGGCTGCAAACAGGCGCGCAAAGCGGCTTCATTTCGGGAGATCGCTGCGTCCAGGACTGCCGAAAAATGCTTCCAAGCGGTGGCCTTGTCGGCCGCGCAAGCAGGGTTCGGGAAGCCCGCCCCAGGAGCACGTTCATGCCCCAGACCATCAATACCAACCTGACGTCGTTGAACGCCCAGCGCAACCTCAACTCGTCGCAGCTCTCGCTGTCCACGGCGATGCAGCGCTTGTCGTCGGGCCTGCGCGTCAACAGCGCCAAGGATGACGCCGCCGGGCTGGCGATCGCCGAACGCATGAACACGCAGGTCCGCGGCATGGCGGTGGCCATGCGCAACGCCAATGACGGCATCTCGATGTCGCAGGTGGCCGAAGGGGCGTTGTCCAAGGTCGGCGACTCGCTGCAGCGCATGCGTGAACTGGCCCTGCAGGCACGCAATGCCACCAACAGCGAAAGCGACAAGGAATCGCTGGACCAGGAGTTCACCCAGCTGCAGGAGGAGATCAGCCGCGTTCTGGGCGGCACGACCTTCAACGGCAAACGCATCCTGGGGCAGGACGCGTCGACCTTCACCTTCCAGATCGGCGCGAACACGACCGCCGATGACGTCGTTGCGATCGGCTTTGCGAATCTGGCCAGTGCCGCAGACGTCACCGCGGTGACGGATGCGGGCGTGGGGATCGGCAGCGGCGTCAGCGTCGGGGCGATCGCCAGCGTGATCGGCGATATCGACGAGGCCATCAACCGCGTCAATGACACCCGGGCGATCTACGGGGCCACGCAGTCGCGTTTTGAGGCCATCATCTCCAACCTCCAGGTCGCGGTCGAGAACCAGACCGCAGCGCGCAGCCGGATCATGGACGCTGACTTCGCAGCGGAGACGGCCAACCTGGCCCGCGCGCAGATCCTGCAGCAGGCGGGCAACGCGATGGTTGCACAGGCCAACCAATTGCCACAGCAGGTCCTGCGACTCCTGGGCAATTGACGGCCGGCCCGGCCGCCGTGCGGCACCGGGCGGTCACGGATCGCCCATCTTCGATTTCAGATCGGGCTCAAGTTCACCCCGCCAGCAGCCGATAAGAGGCCCGAGCGGGGCGTTCCCCGTGCTGGGCCTCAGAGCGGGTGGCCCAAGCCAAACCTGCGGAGCAAGAGATGGCCACACTCTCCTCGATCGGCGTCGGCAGCGGCCTGGACGCCAACTCCATCATCAGCCAACTGGTTTCGCTGGAGCGGGTGCCGATCACCCAGTTGCAGACCGCAGCCGGCAAGATCGACGCCCGCCTGTCGGCCTTCGGGCGCATCCAATCCGCGCTGGACGGCCTGCGGACCGCCGCGCGCACGCTGGGTGACAGCAGCACCTGGGGCGCCGCCAGCACCACCTCAGCCGACGCCACGGCGGTCAGCATGACCGCATCGGCAGGCAGTTCAGCCGGCAGCTACGCCGTGAAGGTCGATGCGCTGGCCGCCGCACAGATGAACGCCAGCAGCGCCGTCACCAACCCGCAGGTCGCCATCGGGGCGGGCACCCTGACCATCGATGTGGGCCGCTGGGCCGACGACCTCTCGGGCTTCACGCCCAAGGCCGGCAGTTCACCCTTGACGATCACGATCAACCCCGGCGAAGACACGCTGGAGCAGATCCGCGACAAGATCAACAACACGGCTGACGCACCCGTGCGCGCCTCGATCGTGAACGACACCAACGGTGCCCGCCTGGTTCTGCAGTCGACCCAGACCGGTGCCGAGAACGGCTTTCGCATCGGCGTCGCGGACGCCGACGGCAACCACACCGACGACAGCGGCCTCTCGCGACTGGCCTACGACCCAGCCGGCGGCGCCGCCGTCAGCACGCGCACGCAAGCCGCACGCAACGCGCAGGCGACGATCAACGGTCTGGCGGTCGAGTCTTCGACCAACTCGCTGGCCAACGTCATCGACGGTGTCTCGTTGACGCTGGGCAAGGTGACGACGGGGACCATCGACCTGACCGTCTCACGCGACACCGCGTCGATGCGCAAGAGCATCGATGGCTTCGTGAGCGCCTACAACGATGTCATCCGGCTGGTGCGAGACCAGACCAAGTACGACCCGACAAGCAAGAGTGCCGCCACGCTGCAGGGGGATCGCACGGCCGTCAACCTGCTGACCCAGCTTCGCAGCGCCATCGGAGCCAGCTCGAGCGCGAGCAGTGTCTTTGCACGGAACTCGGACATCGGCCTGTCGGTGCAGACCGACGGCACCCTCAAGCTCGACTCCAGCAAGCTGGACGCCGGCTTTGCCAAGCTCCCCGAGCTGCAGAAATTCTTCGCCACATCCACCGACGACGCCGCCAGCACCGGCCTCGCGCCGCGCCTGCGTCAGTTGATCGATCAAGTCCTTGGCTCCGAAGGCGCGATGACATCCCGCCAGGACGGCCTGCGGCAGCTGAAGGCCGACAACGGCAAGCGACAGGAAGCCCTGGAGGACCGCGTCGCCCAGACCGAGAAGCGCCTGCGCGCGCAGTACCAGGCGCTAGACGCGTCGATGGCCAAGCTGAACAAGCTCTCCGGGTTCATGACCCAGCAGATCACGAACTGGAACAAGGTCTGAGCACGGCCAGGTCCGGGCCCGGCCCGGCCCGATCCCCGGGGTGCAGTCGACGTGGCGCGACTGCACCCCGGCCCTTTTGCGAGCGCGCACGCGCTGGCCGCAACGCCTGCAAACAGGCGGGCAATCGCAGCCCGCACGGGGCTCAAGTGCCGGCCACGCATGGTCGATATCCGGGGTATCACGCAGCAGCCCGCCGAGACCCACGATGCTCCACAGTGCCATGTCAAGCCCCTTCGGTCGCATCCAGTCGTCCCTGGTCTACCGGGCGATGTCGGTTCAGACGGGCATCGCCAACGCCAGTCCGCACCGCCTCATCGAGATGCTCTACGACGGCTTCGTCGATGCCCTGGTCGAAGCGCGCGGCGCCATGCGCAGCAAGGAGATCGAGCGCAAGGGCCGCGCGATCGGACGCGCCGCACGCATCATCGAAGAGGGGCTGCGCTCAGCGCTGGACCTCGACCGCGGCGGCCGCCTGGCGGCCGACCTGAACGGCCTCTACACCTACGTCGGCACGCGGCTGATGCAGGCCAGCCTGCGCAACGACGAGGCCATCCTCGACGAATGCCAGCGCCTGATCGAGCCGCTGCGCGAGGCCTGGTCGGCGATCGCGCCCTCCCGCGGCCAGCCCAACGCCTGAACGCCATGGACCGTGACCCCCTCCCACATCCGGACCACCGCGGCGTGAACACCGAACTCCTCAGCTACTACGACGCCATCGAGCAGGCCAGCTGCGACATGCTGGCCGCGGCCAAGGCCGGTGATTGGGATGCCGTGGTCAAGCTCGAGGGTGCCTGCGTCCTGCTCATCAGCCAGCTCAAGCACGCCGCCCGCACCCTGCCTCTGGACCAGGATTCGGCGCGCGCCAAGGCCCGCATCATGCAGCGCATCCTCGTCAATGACGCCGAGATCCGCCACCTGGCCGAGCCCTGGCTGCAGGACCTGGACGACATGCTGGGCGGTCGCCGCAAGACCGTCCATTGAACGTCCGCGGCGCCCACCGCCATGTTCGAACAGACGCGCCCCGCCGCACTCGACGAAGGCACGCGCCCACAGTGGGCCGACTTCCGGGTCGAGCACCTGGCCGAGGTCTTGCGCCTGCTGGCCGATCTGCGTGAGACGAGTGCGCCCATGGTGTTGAGCGGGCCAGCCGGCACCGCCGTCGTCTGCAGCCTCTGGAACATCGATCGCCAGCAGCAGCGCATCGCCTTCATTGCCGAACCCCAGGATCCGGCCCTGCAGTCACTCGTCGACGGCGACGACGCCGTCGCCGTCGGCTACCTCGACAACGTCAAGCTGCAGTTCGATCTCCAGGGTCTGGTGCTGGTGCACGGGCCGCGCCAGTGCGCGCTGCAGGCCCTGCTGCCCGAGGTGCTCTACCGCTTCCAGCGCCGCAGCGCCTATCGCGTGCGCACGCTCGAACGCCACGCGCCCACGGCACGCCTGCGCCACCCGGCGATCCCGGACATGTCGCTTGCGCTGCGCGTGCTGGACGTCAGCAGTGGCGGCTGCGCCCTGCTCATCCCCGCGGACGTGCCCGCGCTCGAGCCCGGTGTGACGCTGCACGGCGTCCAGTTCGTGCTCGATGCCGAGACCCGCTTCACCGCGGCACTGCAGATCCAGCACCTCAGCGCCCTGCACAGGGACACCCAGCTGCGCATAGGCTGTGAGTGGCGCGCCTTGCACGGTGTGGCCGAGCACAGCCTGCAGCGCTACATCGACCGCACGCAGAAGCGTCGCCGGCTGCTGTCGCTGGACTGAAGACGCGTGGAGCCGGCCGTGCCCACCCGCCCGCGCACCTTTGCTGACTGCGCGCGCACCCACGCCCGCGGATTGACCCTGATCGAGCTGTGCATCGTCCTGGCCATGGCGGCGATCCTGGTCGCGGTCGCCTGGCCGTCGCAGCAGGCGCAGTTGCAGCGTGCGCGGCGCCTGGACGGCATCGCTGCACTCACGCGGCTCCAGATGGCCCAGGAGCAGTTCCGTGCGCGCTTTGGCCGCTACAGCGGCGATCTGGCCAGCATCGGCAGCACCCGCAGCATGTCCGGCCACTATGTGCTGGCCCTGCACGATGCGGGGCCGGACACCGTCACGCTGGTGGCCGCCGCACGCCGCGACGGCGACCAGCAAGGCGACACCGAGTGCCGCCAGCTCACGCTGCAATTGAACCAGGGCCTGGCCGACATCGGGCCCAGCCCGCGCTGCTGGAACCGCTGACCATGCCGCAGCGACGCATCCGAGCGGGCCGCTGCAGCGGGACGCACGCGCACGGCCTGACGCTGATCGAGGCGATGATCGCCCTGGCCATCTGCGCCGTGCTGATGTCGCTGGCCCTGCCCTCGTTCGCGCAGTACCTGCAGCGCCAGCGCCTGAAGGCCGCCGCACAGGGCCTGGAGCTCGATCTGCGCGAAGCCCGCTTCGAGGCGGCCCGCCGGGGCAGCCCGCTCTACCTCGCCTTCCAGGGTGGCGCCAACTGGTGCTATGCGCTGGCGACCACACCCGACTGCGACTGCAGCATCCAGCAGGCCTGCCGCCTGAAGGCCACGCGCAGCACCGAGTTGCGCGGCGTGCACCTGCTGGCCTACGGCGGCGTGCGCTTCGACCCTGGCAGCGGCCAGGTCGACGTACCCGGTGTCAAGGCCTTGTGGGCGGCCCCCAGCGGTGAACGGGTGCAGGTCAGCGTGGGGGCCATGGGCCGGCCCACGGTCTGCATGCAGGAGGGGAGCCTGCCGCCGTGGGCGCCATGTTGAGCCGCCGCGCCGGCATCAGACCTGCATGTTCATGATCTCGGTATAGGCCGAGAGCAGGCGGTTGCGCACCTGGATCGCCGCCTGGAAGCCGATCTGGCTCTTCTGCATCGCCACCATCGTCTGCTCCAGACTGACGGTGGGGTTGTCCAGGCTGAATTCGCGCTGCAGCCGCTGCGACTCCAGCTGGGCCTTGCTGACGTCCTGCAAGGCCTGCGCCATCGCCCCGCGAAAGCCCCCGGCCTCGGGTGCCTGGGCTTCCTTGACCCCCAGGCCCCGGTCGACCAGCGGCGTGCCGTCCGGGCGCAGGCCGGCCCGGGCCACGGCCTGGTTGAAATCGAAGGGCTTGAGTTCGAGCTTCATGGGTGCTTCCCGACAGCCGCACTCTAGTGAACCGCCAGACGGCGCACAGCGTGAACAGCCTGTTCTTTGCTCCCCTTCTCGCGCCACCGACGCAAGGCCCCGGCCCGAACAATGCGTCCGATCCCGCTGCCCCTGCCGTACATGGACACCGCTGTCATACCCGTCGCCGAGCATGGCCTGGCCAACGTCCCGCCCCGTTCGGCCCTGGGCGCCCGACTGGCCGCCATGCCCACGCGCACGCTGCTCCTGGCTGGCGTGGGCGTCGTCGCACTGGTGGCGCTGCTGGTGACGCTGGGCCTGTCGGTGGGCCGGCCCGACTACCGGCTGCTGTTCGCCAGTCTGGGCGAGAAGGACGGCGCCACCGTCATCGCCAAGCTGGACCAGCTGGGCGTGCCCTACAAGTTCGCCGATGGCGGGGGCAGCATCCTCGTGCCCGCCGATCGCGTCTACGAGCTGCGCATGAAGCTCAGCTCCGCGGGCGTGAACAAGGGCTCGATCGCCGGCTACGAGATCCTCG
>JADZCL010000362.1 GCA_020851615.1 Rubrivivax sp. | reverse complement strand
TGCTTGCCGTGCTCGTGCTATCGGTGGTCGTGGGCCTGTGGCGCGGCCTGGTCTTCGAGCTGATGTCGCTGGCGGGCTGGGTGGTGGCCTGGGTCGGCGCGCAGTTCCTGGCGCGTGACCTGGGCCGCTGGCTGCCTGTGGGCGAGCCCGGTTCGGCGCCCAACATCCTTGCGGCCTTCGTGATCGCCTTCGTCGCCATCCTCGTGGTCTGGGCCTTGCTGGCGCGGCTGCTGAGGCTGCTGGTGCATGCGACGCCGCTGTCGCTGCCCGACCGGCTGCTGGGCGCAGGCTTCGGCCTGCTGCGCGGGGGCGTGCTGCTGCTGGCGCTGGCCACCGTGTTGGCCCTGACCCCGGCAGCGCGCTGGCTGCCCTGGCAGCAATCAGAAGGCGCGCGCTGGCTTGGCGTCGTCCTGCACGGCATCAAACCCTTGCTGCCCGAGGCGATGGCGCAGCATCTCCCGAACTGAGGAACCATCATGTGCGGCATCGTTGGCGTGATCGCGGGTTCGCCCGTCAACCAGCTGCTCTACGACGCCCTGCTGCTCTTGCAGCATCGCGGGCAGGATGCGGCGGGCATCGTCACCATGCAGGGCACGAAGTGCTTCATGCACAAGGCGCGCGGCATGGTGCGCGATGTCTTCCGTACCCGCAATATGCGCGCGCTGCCCGGCAACGTGGGTCTGGGCCAGGTGCGCTACCCGACAGCGGGCAATGCCCAGAGCGAGGAGGAGGCGCAGCCCTTCTACGTCAACGCGCCCCTTGGCATCGTGCTCGTGCACAACGGCAACCTCACCAATGCGCCCGCGCTGCGACGCGAGCTGTTCGACATCGATCGCCGCCACGTCAACACCGACAGCGATACCGAGGTGCTCATCAACGTCCTCGCGCATGAGCTCGAGCGTGCCGTGCACGACCAGGCGCTGACACCTGCGACGGTGTTCCAGGCCGTGAGCGCATTGCACCGGCGAGTACGGGGTTCGTATGCGGTGATTGCACTGATCGCCGGCCATGGCCTGCTGGCCTTTCGTGACCCGTTCGGCATCCGGCCGCTGGTGCTGGGGCAAGGGCAGGGCGAGGTGATGCTGGCCAGCGAGTCGGTGGCGCTGGAGGGCACCGGCCACAAGCTGGTGCGCGATGTGGCGCCGGGCGAGGCGATCTTCGTCGACCTGCAGGGCCAGGTGCATGCGCGCCAGTGCGCGCAGCAGCCCACGCTCAACCCCTGCATCTTCGAGTACGTCTACCTGGCGCGGCCGGACTCGGTGATCGATGGCATCCCGGTCTACCAGGCGCGGCTGAACCTGGGCGAGGCGCTGGCGCAGCGTGTCATCAACACCCTGGCACCCAGCCAGATCGACGTCGTGATCCCGATTCCCGAGAGCAGCCGCCCGAGCGCGATGCAGCTGGCGCAGAAGATCGGTCGCCCCTATCGCGAGGGCTTCGTGAAGAACCGCTACGTCGGGCGCACCTTCATCATGCCCGGGCAGGCCGTGCGTCGAAAGAGCGTGCGCCAGAAGCTCAATGCGATCGGCCAGGAATTCCGCGGCCGCAACGTGCTGCTGGTGGACGACTCGATCGTGCGGGGCACCACCAGCAAGGAGATCGTGCAAATGGCGCGCGAGGCCGGTGCGCGCCAGGTCTACATGGCCAGCGCAGCACCGCCGGTGCGCTGGCCCAACGTCTACGGCATCGACATGCCGACCTGCCAGGAGCTCATCGCGCACGGCCGCAGCGTCGAGGAGATCCGCGCATTCATCGGCGCCGATGCGCTGATCTACCAGGACGTCGACGCGATGAAACGCGTCATCAAGGCACTCAACCCGCGGCTGGACGGCTTCGAGGCCAGTTGCTTCGACGGCCACTACATCACCGGCGACGTCCAGCCGCAGGACCTGGCGGCGGCGCCATCGCGGCTGGTGGATGCCGATGCCGCGCCCCACAGCGGCGTGGAGGGTGATGACGACGGCGCCGGCTCACGCCTGTCGCTGCAGGGTGGGGAGCCGGCATGAGTGAACACGACGACGCCGGGCAGCCGCGCTGGCCGTTGCCCGCAGGCCTGCGCGCGCAGACGCTGGCCGTGCGCAGCGGGCTTGCGCCCAGCCCCCACGGCGAGAACTCCGAGGCGCTGTTCCTCACCAGCGCGTTCGTGCAGCCCGACTCGGAGACGGCTGCGCGGCGCTTCGCGCAGATGGAGGACTTCACCTATTCGCGCACGGCCAACCCGAGCGTGCGCAGCTTCGAGATGCGCCTGGCCGCGATGGAGGGTGCCGAGGCCGCCATCGCCACCGCCACCGGCATGAGCGCGATCCTGCTGCTGGTGATGGGCCTGCTGAAGGCGGGTGACCACGTCGTCTGCTCGCGCTCGGTGTTTGGCTCGACCATCGGCCTGTTCGCCAAGGAGTTCGGCAAGTTCGGCGTGCAGACCGACTTCGTCTCGCAGACCGACATCGGCGAGTGGCGCGCGGCGATGCGCCCGCAGACGCGACTGCTGTTCGCCGAGACACCCACCAACCCGCTCACCGAGGTCTGCGACATCGCGGCACTGGCTGAGCTGGCGCACGGCGCCGGCGCGCTGCTGGCAGTCGACAACACCTTCTGCACGCCGGTTCTGCAGCGGCCGCTGGAGCTGGGCGCCGACCTCGTCATGCATGCCGGCACCAAGTTCCTCGACGGGCAGGGCCGCGTCATGGCCGGTGCCCTGTGCGGGCCGGCCGCGCTCATCCGCGAGGTGTTCTGGCCCGTGCTGCGCACCGTGGGCATGGTGCTCTCGCCCTTCAACGCCTGGGTGGTGACGAAGTCGCTCGAGACGCTGGCCCTGCGTGTGCGTGCGCAGAGCGAGAACACGCTTGCGGTGGCGCGCTGGCTCGAGGCGCACCCGGCGGTCGAGCGCGTCTACTACCCCGGGCTGCCCTCGCACCCGCAGCACGCGCTGGCGATGGCGCAGCAGTCGGGCACCGGGGGCGCGGTGCTCTCCTTCGTGCTGCGCGCATCCGACGCCCAGGCGGCGCGCCGCGCGGCCTTTCACGTCGTCGATTCCACGCGGCTGCTCAGCATCGCAGCCAACCTGGGCGACACCAAGACCATCATCACGCACCCGGCCACCACCTCGCACGGCCGCCTGACCGAGGCGCAGCGCCAGGCTGCCGGCATCGGCCAGGGCCTCGTCCGCCTGGCCGTGGGCCTGGAGCATGTGGACGACGTGACCGACGACCTGCAGCGCGGCCTGTCCACACTTTGATTCCCGCATGAGCACGACCCCCGTACGTACCCGCATCGCCCCGTCACCCACGGGCTTCCTGCACCTGGGCACCGCGCGCACGGCGCTCTACTCCTGGGCCTATGCGCGCCACCATGGCGGGCAGTTCGTGCTGCGCATCGAGGACACCGACGTCGAGCGCTCGAGCGAGGAATCGGTGCAGCAGATCCTCGATGCCATGCACTGGCTGGGCCTGGACTACGACGAGGGCCCGCACTACCAGATGCAGCGCCTGCAGCGCTACCACGAGGTCGCCGAGCAGATGATTGCCGCGGGCACCGCCTACCGCTGCTACGCGACTCCCGAGGAACTGGACGCGATGCGGCAGACGCAGCGTGCGCAGGGTGAGAAGACCCACTACGACGGCCGCTGGCGACCCGCGCCTGGCAAGGTGCTGCCTGCCGTACCTGAAGGCGTGCAGCCGGTGGTGCGCTTTGCCAACCCGCAGCACGGTGTAGTGGCCTGGGACGACCTGGTCAAGGGCACGATCCGCATTGCCAACGACGAGATCGACGACCTCATCATCCTGCGTCCGCCGCCGCCGGGGTCAGCGGCCGGGACGCTGGGTGTGCCGACCTACAACTTCGCCGTCGTCGTCGACGACCGGGACATGGGCATCACGCACGTCTTCCGCGGCGACGAGCACATCAACAACACACCCTGGCAGATCAACATCTTTCGCGCCCTGGGTGCCCCACTGCCGCAGTTCGGGCACTGCCCGATCATCCTCGGCGACGATGGACTCAAGCTCTCCAAGCGCCGCGGCGCCGTCAGCGTCACCGCCTACCAGGAGATGGGCTACCTGCCCGAAGCGATGCTGAACTACCTCGCGCGGCTGGGCTGGAGCCATGGCGATGATGAGCTCTTCACACGCGAGCAGATGGTGCAATGGTTCGACGGCAGCCACCTGGCTCGCAGCCCGGCACAGTGGGATCCGGCCAAGCTGGCCTGGGTCAATGCACATTACCTCCGTGCGGCCGACGACACGCGGCTGGC
>JADZCL010000361.1 GCA_020851615.1 Rubrivivax sp. | reverse complement strand
GCCGCGGGCGGCGCCGGCACGAGCTCCAGGGCCAGCCAGCGGCGCAGGCACTGCAGGAGCGCCTGCGGCTGCACGGGCTTGGCCAGGTAGTCGCTCATCCCCGCGGCCAGGCATTGCGCACGATGCTCGGCAAAGGCGTTGGCCGTCATCGCCACGATCGGCACGCTGCGCCCGCGCGGCTGTGCGCGGATCGCCGCGGTGGCCTGCAGGCCGTCCATGTCGGGCATCTGCACATCCATCAGCACGAGGTCGGGTGACGTGGCGTCGAATGCGCGCACGGCCTCGTGGCCGCTGGCGGCCAGCTCGACCGTGGCGCCCCAGGCCGTCAGGAGCGAGGCGGTGACCTCCTGGTTGACCGGGTTGTCCTCGGCCACCAGGATGCGCCGCCCGTGCAGCGTGATCGCGCCGGCAGACGCGGGGGTCGCCGCCTCGGGCACCGCATCGCGCTCGGCCGGCAGCGGCAGCAGCACGCGGAAGCAGCTGCCCTCGCCCGGGCGGCTGTCGACCTCGATGCGGCCCCCCATCATCTGCACCAGGCGGCGGCTGATCGCCAGCCCCAGCCCCGTGCCGCCGAAGCGCCGCGTGGTCGTGGCGTCCCCCTGCGCGAAGGCCTCGAAGACCTGCGTGCGCTGCGCTGCGCTCAGGCCGATGCCGGTGTCGATGACCTCGAACTGCAGCATGGTCGCGGGCTGCGGCGGCAGCGCAGGCTGCACGCGCAGCTCGATGCCCCCACGCAGCGTGAACTTGACCGCATTGCTGAGCAGGTTCAGCAGCACCTGCTCCAGGCGTAGCGCATCGCCACGCACCCGCACCGGGCAGCGTGGGTCCACCTGCAGGCTCAGGGTCAGCTGCCTGGCCTGCGCAGCACCGGACTGCAGCGCATGCACACGCTGCAGGCTCTCACGCAGCTCGAAGCCGGACTCGTCCAGAGTCAACCGGTCGGCCTCGATCTTGGAGAAGTCGAGGATGTCGTTGATGACCTGCAGCAGGTGCTGGCCGGCGGTGGTGATCTTCTCCAGGTAGTCGCGCTGGCGCACGCTCAGCGGATCGCGCTGCAGCAGATGCGCAAAGCCGAGCACCGCATTCATCGGCGTGCGGATCTCATGGCTCATGTTGGCCAGGAAGGCACTCTTGGCCTGGTTGGCCGTGTCGGCGGCGCGCTTGGCCTGCGCCAGGGCGATCTCGGTGCGCCGGCGCTGCACGATGCGCCACAGGTCGACCGCCAGCAGCCGCAGCTCACGCAGGTCGGTGCTGCCATAGGCCTGCGCGCGCTGCGCCAGGCAGAGCACGAGCGTGACCTGGCCGGCGTCGCGCGCCGCCGCGCCGATCAGGTCCGGCTGTTGCGCCGCCACCCCCGGGCCGCCGGCTGGCGCCGGGAGGGCCAGGCGTGCCGCCAGGTCGTCCATCGCCGGGGGTGGCAGTCCATGCGCCGCCAGCCGCTGCACCCGAGCATGGGCATCGACCTCGTAGACCGCCGCCACGGCGCTGCCGTCAAGCGCGGTGATCTCGGTCAGCGCCTCCCGCAGCAGCGCATCGCCGTCCAGGCCACTGGCGCGCTGGCTCAGCGTGAGCATGGTCCGCAGGCGGCGGTCCTCGCGCTGCAGGCGGGTGTTGGCGGCCTCCAGCTCGGCGGTGCGCTGGCGCACCAGTTCCTCCAGGCCGGCGCGGTAGCGTGCCAGCTCCTGCTCGTTGTGCACGCGCTCGCCGATGTCCGTCCCCGTGCCGACGAGCAGCGGGCCGGCGGCAGTCTGCAGCCGGCGCGCGGTGAGCAGGTAGGGGGTCTGGCGGCCGTCGGCGGCAAGCACGCCCGCCTCGATCTGCACCTGCCCGTGCTCGAAGCCCTCGCGCAGCGCGGCCGCTACCCGTTCCCGGTCCTCGGGGACGATCCGCGCGAGGACCGTCTCACGCCCGACTGCCGGTGGCTCGCGACCGATCAGCTCGACGATGCGCCGGTTCCACAGCACCAGCCGCTCGTTGGGGTCGATGGCAAAGAACAAGCCCTCGACCGATTCGACGATCTGCCGGTGCAGGCGCTCGCCCTCGGCGCGCGCCGCCTCGGCGGCGATGAATTCGAGGGCAAAACCCACATCGCGCGCCAGCCGCATCAACAAGGCGACCTGCTCATCCTCGAAGTGCGCCGCGCTGTCGGCATAGACCACCAGGCAATGCCAGGGCAGGCCCGGCACGGGAATCGGCAGCACCGCCATCGCTTTCAGGCCGCGGCTGTGCAGCAGGCTGTGGCGGTGCGCCAGCGTGGGCTCGGTGCCGATGTCGCGCACCACCTGCGGCTGTCCGCTGCGCAGCGCCGCCAGCACCGGGCCCTGCCGCTGCGACGCCACCGGCAGGCGCAGCCGGCGCTGAAACTCGTCGACGTCGCCCGACAGTGCCAGCGGCCGCACGACCTCTTCGGCCTCGTCGTGCATGCCGACCCAGGCCAGCCGCAGGCCGCCGGTGTGCACCGCAATGCGGCACAGTTCCTCGAACAGCGCCTGGCGGTCGCGCAGGCGCACCACGGCCTCGTTGACGCTGCTGAGCAGCGAATAGGCGCGGTTGAGCCGCTCGATGCGCTGCTCGTTGCGGTGGCGCTCGGTGATGTCGCGGCCCATGCCGAGTATCCCGAGAGGCCGTCCGGAGTCGTCGAAGAGCGGCGTGCGGACGAGCTCGAAATAGCGGCGCTGACCTTCCTGCAGCAGCTCGAGCCAGCGCTCCTCCACCAACGGGGCGCGCTGCGCGAGGGCCCGCGCGTCACTCTGGTCGTTGAGGCTGGCGTTGTGGGCGCCGGTCGTGTCGGTCGTGCGCAGGCCGATGATCTGCGCCTCGCTGCGCCCGAGGAAGCGCTCGAACGCCGGGTTGCAGCCCTGGTAGACGCCCTGCGCGTCCTTCATGAACACGATGTCGGGAATGGCATTGAGCAGGCCGCGCAGCCGCTGTTCGCTGCGCCGCAGGGCGCCGGTGGCCTCTTCGTGCACGATCGCCGAAGCCGCCAGTTGCACCGCATACAGCGTGTGCGCCAGCTCCTCGGCCGCCGGGCGCAGTGGCGTGCGCCGGAAGACCACGAAGGCCCCCAGCACCCGCCCCGCGGCGCCCAGGATCGGCTCGGCCCAGCAGGCACGCAGGCCGGCGGCCTGCGCCGCGTCGCGCCAGTTCAGCGCGCGCGCATGCAGGGCGATGTCCTCGACGATCACCCGCTGGCCGCTGGTGCAGGCCGCCGTCGCGCAGCCGCTGTCGCCGTCCAGGGGCTGTCCGTCGAGCACGGCGACGAGGGCCGCGGGCAGGCTGGGTGCGGCCTGGCACAGCAGCCGGGTTCCGGTGGCATCGAGCAGCGCCACCGCACACAGGGTGCCGGGGAACATCGCCTCGTGGTCGAGCACCAGCTGCTGCAGCAGGCCAGCCAGCGGACGCTCCTGCGCCAGGCTCTGCAGCAGCGCCTGGCGCTGGTGTTCGCGCGTGCGGCTGCGATCCTGCGCGTGGAACTCGGTCAGCACCAGCAGGCGGCAATCCTCGCCCAGGTAGTGCGTGTCCGTCGAGCGCACCAGCACCTGCAACTCGACCCCGTCGCGGCGCTGGTGCTGCCACAGCCCGGTGTTGATCGACCCGTGCAGGGTGGTCGCGCGCGTGCGCACCGCCTCGCGCTCGCCCGGCACGCAGAGGTCGAAGATGGTCAACCCCTGCACCTCCTGCGCCGCGTAGCCGTAGAGCGCGAGGAAGGCGTCGTTGCAGCCCCGCAGGCGGAAGTCGCTGCGGCGATAGATCGCCATCGGCGCCGGGTTGCCCGCAAAGAGCGCGTGCCACACCGCGTCGGTCGGGCCGGGCGCAAGCGGCGGGTCGGGTGTCGCCATCGGGGCGGGCCGTCGTCAATCGGCCAGGCGGCTGGCAATGGCCTCGAACTCGGCGCGAATCGCCGCGAAGGCATGCACGACGTCGGGATCGAACTGCGCGCCAGCCTGGGCCGTGATATGGGCTGCGGTGTCTTCGGGCGTCCAGGCCTGCTTGTAGACGCGCGGCGTCGTGAGCGCGTCGTAGACGTCGGCCAGGGCCATCAGGCGCGCCGGGCGCGGAATGGCTTGCGCGCTCAGGCCGCGCGGGTAGCCGCCGCCGTCCCAGCGCTCGTGGTGGTAGTAGGCGATGGTGCAGGCCACCTGCAGGAAGCGCGCGGGCTCGGGCGGCTCGCCACCCTGCGCCTCCTGGGGGTGCAGCACCAGCGCGCGCTGCAGCGCGTGCGCAAGGGTGTCGCCCCCAATGGCGGCGTGCGTCTTCATGATCTCGAACTCATCGGCGCTCAGCCGCCCGGGCTTGAGCAGGATGCGGTCGGGAATGCCGATCTTGCCGATGTCGTGCATGGGTGCGGCCTTGACGATGCGTGCCAGCCCGCCGTCGGCCAGCTCCGAGGCCCAGCCCGGCAACGGCTGCAGGCGCCGCCCCAGCGCCTCGACATAGGCCTGCGTGCGCAGGATGTGATTGCCGGTTTCGCTGTCGCGCGTCTCGGCCAGCTCGGCCAGAGCGGCCAGCGTGAGGTCTTGCGCCAGCTCGGACTCCTGGGTGCGCCGGCGCACCTCGCCCTCGAGCCACTGGTTCTGGTCCTGCAGCCGCTGGCGCGCCGCGCGCAGCTCCAGCTGCGCGCGCACGCGGGCCAGCACGACCGCCGGCTTGATCGGCTTGGTGACGTAGTCGACCGCGCCCAGCACGAGGCCGCGCTCCTCGTCGGCCTCGGCGCCCAGGGCCGTCACGAAGATCACCGGCAGGCTCGCGCCGCCGGGCTGGCTGCGCAAGGCGGCCAGCACGGCAAAGCCGTCCATGCCGGGCATCATCACGTCCAGCAGCAGCAGGTCGGGGTGCTCGGCCCGCACCAGCTCGAGCGCGACCTCGCCCGAGCGCGCCCCCAGCACGCGGCATTCGGGGCTGAGCAGCTCGGACAGCACGGCCACGTTCAGCGGCTCATCGTCGACGACCAGAACCGTGGGCTTGTACAACGCGTGCTCCTGCAGGTCGCCAGGCAGCCCGCCATCGGGCCCGCCAGAAGGGCCGGTATAACGCCTGCCGGCACCCGCCGCCGATCATCCCCGATCGACCGCACCCGCGGCGTGACTTCCTGCGCGCGGCGTCGGCGGCACGCGACAGGGGCGCGGCGCATCAGCCCAGGGCCGCCCGCGCCGCCTGCGCCACCGCCTGCGCATCGACACCGAAGAAGCGCCGCAGCGCGGCGCGCGTGTCGCTGCGCCCGAAGCCATCGGTGCCCAGGGTCACGTAGCGGCGCAGCGCCGGCACGAAGGCGCGCAGCGACTCGGGCACGGCGCGCACGTAGTCGCTGGCCGCAATCACCGGGCCCTGGGTGGTGGCCAGCACCTGCGCCAGCCAGGGCGTGGCGCCGGCCCCCTCACAGGCCAGCCCGTCACGCGCGAGCTCGCTCCAGCTCGTGACGCTGACCACGCTGGCGGCCACGCCGTCGGCCGCCAGCAGCCGCGCCGCCGCGATCACCTCGGTGAGGATGGCGCCCGAGCCCAGCAGCGTCACGGCCGGGGCCGAGGCCGGGCCCGTGCCGCGGGCAAAGAGGTAGCCGCCGCGCAGGACCCCCTCGCGCGCCGCATCGGGCAGGTCGGGCTGGGCGTAGTTCTCGTTCATCAGCGTGACGTAGTAGAAGACATCGCGCTGTTCGACCAACATCTCGCGCATGCCGGCATCGACGATGAGCGCCAGCTCGCCCGCGAAGGCGGGATCGAAGGCCTTGCAGTTGGGGATGGTGGCGGCGATGAGGTGGCTCGTGCCGTCCTGGTGCTGCAGGCCCTCGCCGCCCAGCGTGGTGCGCCCGCTGGTGGCGCCGAGCAGGAAACCACGCGCGCGCTGGTCGGCCGCCGCCCAGATCTGGTCGCCCACGCGCTGGAAGCCGAACATCGAGTAGTAGATGTAGAAGGGCAGCATCGCCAGCCCATGCACGCTGTAGCTGGTGGCCGCGGCCGTCCAGCTGGCCAGGGCACCGGCTTCGCTGATGCCTTCCTCGAGGATCTGGCCATCGCGCGCCTCGCGGTAGGAGAGGATGGAACCGATGTCCTCGGGCGCATAGCGCTGCCCGACGTGGCTGTAGATGCCCACCTGCTTGAACAGGTTGGCCATGCCGAAGGTGCGTGCCTCGTCCGCGACGATGGGCACGACACGCGGGCCCAGGCGGGTGTCCTTGAGCAGGCCGCCCAGCATGCGCACGAAGGCCATGGTCGTGCTCATCTCCTTGCCGGCGGCAGCGAGCGCAAACTGCGCGTAGCTGGCCAGCGGCGGCACCGGCAACGGCGCGCAGCTCGACGCGCGCCGCGGCAGGCAGCCGCCCAGCGCCCGGCGGCGCGCGTGCAGGTATTGCATCTCGGCGCTGCCTTCGCCGGGCTTGAGGAACTCGAGCGCGACGGCCTGCTCGTCGCTCAGCGGCAGGTTGAAGCGGTTGCGAAAGGCGATCAGTTC
>JADZCL010000360.1 GCA_020851615.1 Rubrivivax sp. | reverse complement strand
GCTGACGAAGAACAGCAGCCCGCCGAAGATCTCGAGGATGAGCTTGACGTCGTAGCGGTACTCGCCGGTATCGGCGTCGTAGACCGTGCACAGGATGCGCACGCGCTCGATCAGGCTTGCCAGCGTGCCCGGACTGCTGGGCGCCTGGCGCAGCAACAGTTCACGCATCGGCACGCCGAGCTGGTCGGCGCGCAGGCGGTTGCCCAGCACCTGGCTGTGGATGCGCCCGCGCGCATCGACGACGGTCACGCCCAGCAGGTGGTCAAAGCCAGCGGGCGTGGCCACCCAGCTGAAGCCAAAGGCACGCGCGAGGGCGTCGACCTGCTCCCGGTCCGGGCTCAGGAACTCCCAGTTGCGGTGCGCGATGCGGTGCTGGGCGGCAAACGAACGCATCGCCTCGGGGTTGTCGAAAGGCTGGTTGAAGCCGATGCTCACGACGTTGAACTGGCCTTCGCCAAGCATGCGGTCCAGGCCGCGCACGGCCTCGTAGAGTTCCCGCGTCTGCGCCGGGCAAACCTGGAAGCAGCCGGTGTAGATGAAGCTCACCAGCAGCGGCTTGCCGCGATAGCTGGACAGGCGCACTGCACGTCCGCTGCGGTCGCGCATCTCGATGTCGGGGGCGTCGCGTCCGACCGCCGCCAGTGCCAGGCGCAGCGCCTCAGTCTCGTCGAGCGCGGGCACGGCGCCGGGCAGACGGGGCCCCGCGTGGGTCAGGTCCTGGGCGAGAGCCCAACCCGCGACGACCGTCAGAAGGGCGACGCAGAGGGCGCGGGCCGCCTGCTGGACGGCGCGCGCCAGGCCAGCACGCACCGAAACGCGCGTAGGCGGCCTTTCAGCGCAGCGTTGCATCGACCAGCACCCCGACGATGAGGGCACTGAGCTGCACCATCGAGGCGAAGAAGGACGCCATCGCCTTCGCGCGCACAGGGTCACGCGCCAGCGCGTAGGTCTTGCGCAGGAAGTGCGCGCCCCCCAACACGGCGCCCAGGCCATAGGCCATGCCCGCCCCCACGGCCAGCGGCGCCAGCGAGGCGGCCACCAGCAGGATCGCGTTGCCATGCACGATGCGCGCCGCTCGCGCGCGGCCCACCACGACCGGAAGCATCGGCACGCCAGCCGCGGCGTATTGCGCCTCGTTGGCGATCGCCAGACTCCAGAAATGCGGCGGCGTCCACAGGAAGAGCACCAGCGCCAGCAACAGCGCCTGCGGCCCGATCGCGGGGTTCACCGCGGCGGCCCCCGCCAGCACGGCGAAGCTTCCCGCAAGCCCGCCGATGACGATGTTCCAGGCCGTGCGACGCTTGAGGCCGAGCGTGTAGACGACGGCGTAGGTCAGCGCCCCCAGCAGCACGAAGATCGCTGCCGTCACGTTGACCCACCATGCCGCGGCGCCGACCGCCAGCCCGAGCAAGGCCACGATCAGCGCGATCCAGCGCGGCCCGCGTGTGAGCGCCCCGCTGGCGAAGGCGCGCCCGCGGGTGCGCTGCATCAGGCGGTCGCTGTCGGCCTCGACATACTGGTTGAACGCGCCCGCGCTCGCCGAGGCGACGAGCACCGACAGCGACAGGACCACGGCGGGCCAGGCACCGACCGAGCCCTCGGGAACGATGGCCAGCCCGGCGATGGCCGTGAGCATGATCAGCACGCCGATGCGCAGCTTGAAGATGCCCAGCACCAGCCGCCAGCGACCTCCTGCAGCAGGCTGCGCCATCGCCTCGCCGGCAACGGCGAGTGCAGGCGCTGCAAGGGGTTCCGGTCGGTTCATCGCCTCCTCCGTATCGGGCTCATCGGGCCTGTTGCCGGGCCAAGCCTCAGCTCATGCCCCACAGCGTCGAGAGGTACTTCCAGTTGATGAAGTAGTAGAGCACGAAGGCGGTCAGGAAAACCATCGCCAGGGCGAATGTCCCCGGTGCCGCGAAGCCCATCGAGCCGTAGCTCTGGGCCGCCGCGGAGGGCGCCGCACGCATCAGCGGGGCAGTCGTCGTCGCGACCTTGCCCTCGTCGAGCTTCTTGCCCCACAGCAGCGAGCCAACCGTGATGTAGACGAAGGCGATGCCTCCGACGATCGCGGCCACCCCGCCGATGCCCACCAGACCCATCATCAGGTACGCAGCACCCGGCCATTCATAGGCCAGCGCCGCACCCTGGAAGGCCATGTCCCAGTGCCGGCGCGAAACGCCCAACGTACCCGCGCCCATCATCACCAGGCAGAAGAAGTACATCGAGAAGCCGAACAGGTAGGGCTGCCACTGCGCCAGTTTGGGCGCGATCATCTCGCGCTTGAACAGCACGGGGATGAGATAGAAGGTCAGCGCCATGAAGGTCAGCGTCGTCCCCACCACCACGGTGGCGTGGAAGTGGCCCGGCACGTAGATGGTGTTGTGGATGATCAGGTTCAGCTGCTCGGTACCCATCATCACCCCGGTGATGCCACCCAGGAAGCCGAAGCCGATGATGGAGATGAACACGCCCGAGAACGTCGGGTTGCCCCAGGGCGCCTTGCGCAGCCATTCGAACAGGCCCTTGGTGTAGCCCTTCTGGCGCTGCGCGACTTCCATCGCGCCTGGAACGGTCAGGCCGTGCAGCATCGAGGCCAGGACCGCGGCGTACATGAAGTAGCTCGTGTTGACCACCTTCCACGCCGTGCCCACACCCGGATCGGCGAGCAGGTGGTGAGCGCTCGCCAGTTGCAGGAACAGGATGTAGAGTAGGAAGGCCATGCGGCTGACGCGCTCGCTCATCGGCTTGGCGCCCAGCGCAATGGCCGCGACGAGATACCAGACCGAGACGTGCGTGGCGACGTTGATCTGCTGCGACGAGTGCCCGAGCGCCCACCATACGGTGCGGTAGATCAGCGGGTCGACGTTCATCAGCCCGAGCGACATGAGCCACGCCGGGATGATGATGATCGCGCCCGACAGCAGCGTGAACACGGCAATGATGGCCGCGGTCATGGCACCGAAGGTGACCAGCGGAATCGAGCCCTCATAAGTCTTCTCTCGCTTGGCAACGACCAGGGTGCCAAAGAAGATGAAGCAGCCCAGCAGCGCGCCGACCGCGAACAGGATGATGCCCAGGTAGAAGCTCTGCTCGGCCATCATCGGCACGTAGCTCGTCATCATGACGCTGGACGCGCCGCGGAAGACCGCGACGTTGTTCATCACCGAGCCGATCACCATCAGCGCAAACGCCACCCAGGCGAGCTTGGGGGTCGCTATGCGACAGCGCAGCAAGGTGGATGCGCAGAAATACAGGACGGCGATCTCGAAGAAGATGACCCAGAAGATCAGCATGTCCAGGCCGTGGGCCGTGAGCACCATGTAGAAGGTGTCGGCCTCGAGCCAGCGGATGGCGGGCCAGCGCGTGAGCACGACGCCCAGCGCCAGGATGCCGCCTATGGCGAGCCAGACGACGGCGACGAAGGCGTTGGCCTTGATCAGCTTCTCGGCCTGGCTCTCGAACTGCAGGCCCGAGCGCGGGCAGGTGCGGTAGGTGGTTGCAACGGTCATCTCGTCCTCCTCACTTCACGTACAGTCGGCTGACCATGCGGTGGTGACCGATGCCGCAGTACTCGTTGCACACGAGCCCGTATGTTCCCGACTGGTTGGGCGTCACGGTGACCACGTGCTCGAACCCGGGAACCAGCTGGATGTTGATGTTGGCCGGTTGCAGCGAGAAGCCGTGGTTGTAGTCCATGGCCGTCAGGTGCAGGCGGTAGGTCTTGCCCTTCTCGAGTTCGAGGATGGGGTAGAAATTCCAGAGGCGGCCCAGCAGGTAGACGTCGCTCCCCGGCGGCGGCGCGACCACGGGAACCTTCTCGTCGGTCTCGGTGCGCACCGTGTACTTGTCGACCATGGCCTGCACCTTGGCCATGTACTTGTCGGGCGTGGTGCGGTAGGTCTCGGTGGACAGGTTCTGGTTGCCCCAGATGTGCCAGCCGACCATCATGAAGAAGAGGATCAGGCACCAGACCACGGCAATCGCGAGCCACGTGCCCTCGATGCGGTCGATCGGATGCTTGTACCAGAGCCGGTCGGCCGGCGGAAGAATGGCGCTCATGTTGTGCTGCTCCTGCGCTTGTTCACTTGGCCACGGGCAAGAGGAGGATCTCGACCACGCCCCACAGGTTGTAGACAACCATCGGGATCATGACGCCCAGGAACAGCAGCAGAAACGGGCTGTCCAGCAGGTTCTGCATCCAGGGCACGGGTTCATTCGGATCGTCGTGATGGGGTGTGGTCATGGCCGCTCCTTCTGTCATCTGGGCAGGCGGGCCGGGCGCCCTCCTCGCTCCGAAGCATTCTTTGACCTAGTGTCACAGTCGGACATGAACCAGATCAAGGAATGACGATTGGCCGCCCACCATACCCGTGGGCAGGCGCGTGAAGTTGCAGACACAACAAAGTGCTTTCCCTCATGGCAAGGGGAATTGGCAATGGTGTAGACGCGCCCGGTTTCATCCTGCCGCGGCCGGGCGGCCGCCACCCGGCACGCCCGCTAGCATCGGCAGCCTCGCCGCTGTCGCTGCCCGGTGCAGCTCGTCCCATGCCCGATACGGATCCCCTGGCTCAGCGTCGCCACGCCGTGCGCATGCTGGCGCTGGCCGTCGCCGCGTTGATGGCGGTGACCATCGTGCTGAGCGCCGCCATGCGGCTGTCACAGGCGGGCCTGGGCTGCGAACCCTGGCCCGCATGCTTCGGGCAGGCCGCGGCACAGGCCACAAGCGCAACCGGCCTGGCGCTGGCCCGCCTGCTGCACCGTGCGGCGGCATCGATCGTGCTGGTGCTCGTCATCGTGCTCGTGCTGGCCACCCTGACCCTGCGCCCGCGCCTGATCGACGCCGGCCGCGTGGCCCTCACTCTGCTGCTGCTGACGCTGCTGCTGGCACTGCTGGGCGCGACGATGCGCGGCTCGACCGCCGTGCCGGTCGTCCTTGGCAACCTGCTGGGGGGCTTCCTGATGCTGGCGTTCGCGGTCCGGCTCGGTGCGCCGGCGCCCGCACCCGTGCGCTGGGCACGGGTGGGCTTGGCGCTGCTGCTCCTGCAGATCGTGCTGGGCGGGCTGATCAGCGCGACCCAGGCCACGCTGGCCACCGATGACTGGCTGCAACTGCTGCACCGCGCACTGGCCCTGCTGCTGCTGGGGGTGCTGGCGCAGGTCGTGCGGACGCTGCTGCACCAGCGCCAGCGCGCGCAGGCCTGCATGCTAGCTGCGCTGCTGGTCTTGCAGGGCCTCATCGGCGGCCTGCTCGCCCCAGCGGGATGGCCGCTCGCACAGGTTCTGGCACACAACCTCGGCGCGGCGCTGCTGCTGGCCGTGCTGCTGCGCCTGGCGTAGGCTGCGCGTTGCTCAGGCCGCACGCCGCGACGATCGGCCAGCCCAGCCTTCGCCACTTGCACCTTCGACCTTCATGAACATGCGTTGTTGCGCAAGCGGGTAGGCTCGGTGGCTTCGCCGCGGCCTGTCGCGGTGGAGTTGCTTCACCCCCGCACCGGCATGCAAGCCTCACCTTCGCTCTACGACCTCTCGCCCGTTGCGCAGCTGATCCTGCTGGGTGCCCTCGTTGCCCTGCTG
>JADZCL010000359.1 GCA_020851615.1 Rubrivivax sp. | reverse complement strand
CTCAGCACGCCGCAGCGGGCCCTTGCAGCAGGTCGTCGTTCCCCCCTGCCCCGAATTGCTCACCCGCCTGCAGCAGGCCATGGCTGCAGCCGAGCCCGACCTTTGCGAGGTGGCGCGCATCGCCGATGCGGACGTGGCTATGGCGGCCACGCTGATCCGCAACGCCAACGGCGCCGCCTTTGCCGGCAGCGCGGCTGTGGCGACCGCCGGACAGGCCATGAACCGCCTGGGCCTGCGTCAGAGCGCAGCCATCATGACCGGCTTCCTGGCCCGCCACGCGCTGCCGGTGCGCCACCCCATGCTGCAGGACTTCTGGGAGCGGGCCACGCGGCGCGCCATCGCCGTGGCCACTCTGGCCGGGGAATTGCCCGGCCTGGCGATCGACCTGGCCTGGAGCTACGGGCTCTTCACCCACGTCGGGATGCCGGTCTTGATGCAGAGTGTGCGCGGGTATGCCGGCACCTTGATGGAGGCCGCTGCGCGCACCGACCGCCCCGCGATCGCCACCGAGAACGCCAACCATCGCACCGACCACGCGGTGGTGGGCGCACTCACCGCCCGCGTCTGGCGCCTGGCACCCGAAGTGCTCGCAGCCATCCGCCTGCACCACAGCCTGGAGGTGCTAGGCGGGCAGGACACCGAGCCAGGCGTGCAGTCGCTGCTGGCCGTCGGCCTGGTCGCCGACCATCTGCTGCACCGCCTCGCCGGCACCCCCGACGAGGCCGAATGGGCGGCGCACGCCGCCGCGGCCCTGGCCTGGCTGCACATCGACGCCGACGAACTCGACTCCTGGGAAGATCTGCTGGGCCCGCGCCTGGATGCGCACCAAGCGAACTGAGCGCGCTGAGCGCACAGCGCATGGCCTCGAAGTAGACTGCCCCACGCTGCATTCGAGATCCCTCGCCCGCATCATGAAGACGCCACGCTGCATCCGATCATGACGATGAACCGCAGCTATGCCGAGTCGGCACCCGCACGCGAGGAACTCGACGCCCTGGCGGGCACGACGCTGGTCGAGTTCGGAACTGCCTGGTGCGGGCACTGCCAGCGCGCACAGCCGTTGCTCGAGGCTGCGCTCGCCACCCGGCCCGACGTGCGCCACCTGAAGATCGAGGACGGCCCGGGGCGACGGCTGGGCCGCGCCTTCGGCGTCAAGCTGTGGCCGACATTCGTCGTGTTGCACCAGGGCCGCGAAGTGGCCAAGCTGGTTCGACCGACACGTGCTGAAGAGATCGCCGCGGCACTCGACGCCGCGGCACCGCAGACTTGAGAACGCGCGCATCGCAAGGCCACGGAGCCACCGCAAGCACCTTGCGTCATCGACCATGGAGAGCCCACGGCCATGATCACCGAATACGTGTTGTTCGACCTTCCCCCCGGCATCAGCCGCGACGAGGTCGTGGCCGGGATGCGCGAGGTTGCGCCGCGCTGGCGGCGTGAGGCAGCACTCATCCGCAAGACCTTCATCTATGACCCGCAAGCCGGCGTAGCCGGGGCCTTCTACCTCTGGCACGACCGCGCGGCCGCCGAGCGCGCACACGACGGCGCCTGGCGTCAGCGCATCCACGCTGCCTACGGCAGCGTGCCCACGATCCGCTACTTCGAGACACCACTCGTCGTCGACAACGCACTCGACGCAACGATCGAAGCCCCACCGCCTGGATCCTGAGGTGCAGGGCGCCTCCCGATCTGCGCCCGCGGCCCGTCAACTGCACCGTTCGCATGGGCATGCCAAGGCGCGCACCGCACCGCCGCCTGTTCAGGCGCAGCATGCGGGGATGGCGCGCGGCACCGTGGCACGCACGCGAAGGAGCATCATGGACAAGGCCCTCTACCCCCAATCGACCGCCGACATCGCGCGCAAGCGGCGTGAGCTGGCGCCCAAGCCGCTCGAGGCCTTCCGTGCCTTCAGCGCGGCGGTGTTCGCCGAGGGCGCACTGCCGGTGAAGACCAAGCAGCTCGTGGCGGTGGCGGTGGCGCATGTCACCCAGTGCCCGTATTGCATCCACGGCCACACCGAGGGCGCGCTGAAAGCGGGCGCGAGCGAAGCCGAGATCATGGAGGCGATCTGGGTGGCTGCGGAGATGCGCGCCGGCGGCGCGTATGCGCATTCGACGCTTGCACTGGACACCATGGCCGCGCATGCGCATGCCGCGCAGGCTGGCAGGGCCTGAGCGGTTCAGCGCCTGCGCGCGCCGGCCGCTACATCATGCCCAGCGCCTTGGGCAGCGCGAGCGACAGCGGCGGCCAGTAGGTGACGATGACCAGGAAGATCAGCATCGTCACCAGCCACGGCCACACGGCCACGGTCAGCTCGGTGATGCCCATCTTGGTGATGCCGGAGGCGACGTAGAGGTTGAGGCCCACCGGCGGGTGGCACATGCCGACCTCCATGTTGACCACCATCAGCACGCCGAAGTGGATGGGGTCGATGCCGAGCTTGATGGCGATGGGGAACAGGATGGGCGCCAGGATCAGCACGATCGACGACGGCTCCATGAAGTTGCCCGCGATCAGCATCAGCACGTTGGCCATCAGCAGGAAACCGATCACGCCCACGCCGGTGCCAAGCATCGCGTCCGCCATCGCCTGCGGGATGTTCTCGTGCGTCATCAGGAACGAGAACAGCGAGGCGTTGGTGATGATGTAGAGCAGCATGGCGCTCATGTTGGCCGAGGCCAGCAGCACGCGGGGCACGTCCTTGAGCCGCATGTCCTTGTAGATGAAGACGGCGGTGATGAAGGCCCAGACGGCGCTCATCGCGGCCGCTTCGGTGGGCGTGAACATGCCGCTGTAGATGCCGCCCATGACGATCACGATCAGCAGCAGGCCCCAGATCGATTCCCGCAGCGCCCGCAGGCGCTCGCGCCAGTTCGCGCGCGGCAGGCGCGGGTAGTCGTTGGCACGCGCGCGCCACCAGGTGGTGAAGCCGAGCATGGTGGCCAGCACGATGCCCGGCAGCACGCCGGCCATGAACAGCGTGCCCACCGAGGTGTTGGTCGACACCGAGTACATCACCATCACGATCGACGGCGGGATCAGGATGCCCAGCGCGCCCGAGGTGGTGATGACGCCGGCGCCAAAGCGCTTGGGGAAGCCGGCCTTGACCATCGCCGGCAGCAGGATGGAGCCGATGGCCACCACGGTGGCCGGCGACGAGCCCGAGACGGCGGCAAACAGCGCACAGGCCAGCACGCCACCCAGGCCCAGGCCGCCGTGCCAGTGGCCGACCATGGCGGTGGCAAAGCGGATCATCCGTTTGGCCACCCCGCCGTGGGTGAGGAAGTTGCCGGCCAGGATGAAGAACGGGATCGCCATGATCTCGAACTTCTCGATGCCGGTGAAGAGCTTGAGCGCCACCGACTCGATGGGCACCTGCGTCAGCGCGAACAGGAAGGCCAGCACCGTGAGGCCCAGCGAGATCGAGATCGGCATGCCGGTGAGCATCAGCACCACCAGCAGGATGAAGATGATCGCCGTGTTCATTGCCGCGCGCCCCCGTCCTTGCCGCCATCGCCGAGATCGCGCGGATGGAGTTCGTCTTCCATGCGATAGACCCGGTCTTCCTCACCCGGCGCCGGCGGCCCTTGCCCGCTGTCGTCGTCCAGGCCCTCGACGTGACCGTGGTCGTGGTGCGGCAGTTCGCCGGTGCGCCAGAAGCTCCACGCCACCTGCAGGAAGCGAAAGCACATCAGCCCCGAGCCGAGCGGGATCGCCGAGTAGACGATCCAGGTCGGCGTCTCGAGGTCGGGCGTGGTCGGGCCTTCGGGCAGATCGCCGGTGGGCAGGCCCAGGGCGTGGAAGATGCCGTAGTGCGCGCCGTTCTCCCACACGAAGGTGCCACCCAGCCAGCCCACCACGCCGGTGAACAGCGCACCGGCCAGCAGCCCGAAGAGGATGAGCGCCCCGCGCTTGCGCTCGTCCAGGCGGTTGATCAGGACATCGACGCCGACGTGGATGCCGGTGCGCACGCCGTAGGCGGCGCCGAACTTGGCCATCCACACGAAGAGGATGATGCACAGCTCCTGCGCCCAGCTCAGGTTCAGGCCGAGCAGCCAGTCCTGCAGCCCCGCAACCTCGAAGCCGGCCAGGTAGCGGTGCAGCACCGCCACGAAGATGACGATCGTTGCAGCGCCCATGAGGAAGGTGATCAGCCATTCCTCCAGGTGATCGAGCAGCTTCATCATCCTGCGGATTCCCTCGATCGGGCAGCACGGGCGGCCCTGTGGCGTGTGCCGTCCGGGCCTGCCGTCGGCTTACGGCCGGCAGGCCTGCCGGCACGCGCGTGGTGCGTCGATCAGAGCTTGTTCGGGTCGAACCCGGTCTCCTTGTAGATGGCCTCGATCGTCTCCTTGCCGATGCGCGACTCCATCTCCCTGTGCACCTTGATCATGGCCTTCTTGAGGGCGCCGCGCTCGGCCGGCGTGGGCGTGTAGACCTCGGTCTTGCCCGCCTTGCGCACGCCGTCGAGCGCGCGATCGTTTTCTTCCTTGGCGATCTTGTTGGCGAAGTCCGTCGCCTCCTTCATCGCCTGCTCCAGCGGCTGATGCAGGTCGGCGGGCAGTCCGTCCCAGAACTTCTTGTTCGTGATCACCGCGTAGCCGAGGTAGCCGTGGTCGGTGAGCGAGAGGTGCTTCTGCACCTCGTGCATCTTCTGCGTGAAGAAGTTCGACGGCGGGTTCTCGGT
>JADZCL010000358.1 GCA_020851615.1 Rubrivivax sp. | reverse complement strand
CTGGATGTCGGTCGCAACCGCCTGCGTCAGGTGCTGTCGACGCTGCGGCAGAAGCTCGAACCGACGGGTCTGCCGCCTGTGATCGCGGCGGACCGCCAGTGCGTGCGCCTGTTGCCCGGCACGCTGAGCTGCGACGCGGTGCGCTTCCAGGAACTGCTGCGCGAAGGCGCATCGGCCGCAGCCCGTGCGGCCTACGGCGGCGAGCTGCTGCCGGGCTTCTACGACGAGTGGGTACTCGAGGCACGGCGCGCCCTGGCCGCCGACTGGGAGCGCCTGGAGTCGGCGCAGGCAGCAGGCCCCGCAGCACCGGCCCTGCTTCCGGCCGCCTGGACGCGCAGCTTCGGCCTGGCGCCTAGCCTGACGCAAGTCAGCGCCCTGGTACGCGATCAACGCCTGGTGACGGTGATCGCCCCCGGCGGCGCCGGCAAGACGCGGCTGGCCGCCGAAGTCGCGCACAGCTTCGACCCCGCACGCACGGCCAGGCCGGCGTTCGAGCGGGTGGCCTTCGTGCCGCTGGCCGATTGCCGTGACGCCACCGACATCCAGCAGGCCTTGGCCCACGCCCTGCGCTTGGTCGGCACCAAGCCGCTCGAAGAGGCCTTGCTGCTGCTGCGCCAGGCCCATGGGCTGCTGGTGCTCGACAACGCCGAGCAGGTGATCGAGCCGCTGCGCGGCCTGGTCCAGACCCTGCTGCAGGGCGCGCCCGGACTGCACCTGCTGCTGACCTCGCGGCGGCGACTGCACCTCAGCGGCGAGCAGCTCTTCACGCTGGCTGGCCTGCCCACCCCGGCCGCCAGCACGCCCGCCGCACAGCTGCGCGAGAACCCGGCGGTGGCGCTCTTCATCGACCGTGCACAGGGTGTGCAGCCCGATTTCGCCACCGACGAGACGCCCCTGCCTGCAGTGGGCGCGCTCGTCAGACACCTGCAGGGTTCGCCCCTGGCGCTGGAACTGGCGGCCTCGCGCATGGGCAGCATGAGTCCTGCCGAACTGCTGGAACACCTGCAGGCCGACGACCCCACGCAGATGCACCACAGCCACCTCGAGCTGCTGCGCCTGGACGGCGCGGCCGAGCCGCGGCACGCGTCGATGGAGGCCGTGATCGCCTGGAGCTGGCAACTGCTGGATGCGCCGCAGCAGCGCCTGCTGGCTGCAGTCGGCCTGGTGGCCGGTGAAACCGACCTGGAACTCCTGGCCGACGTGCTGCAGGTGCCCCCGCTGCGCGTCATGCGCATGGCCGACGAAGCGGTCGGACAGTCGATGCTGCAGCGCGTGGGCCAGCGCGAGCACGCGCGCTACATGATGGCCGCTGCACTGCGCGAGTTCATCCACGAGCGCTGGCCCGCCGACGACGGGCACGGCCTGCGGGTGGCATGGGTGCAGGCGCTGACGCGCCGCGCCACGGCCATCGGCGGCACCGGTGCGGGCATGCAGCTGAAGGCGCTGCTGCCGGCAAGCCTGGCGCTGTTGACCCTGCCGGCGCTGCAGCGCGAAGCCCCGGCGGCGCTGCTGGACCTCGTGCTCGCCCTGCGGCCGCATTGGGAGAGTGCCTGCATGCCGCTCAAGCTGCTGGAAGGCGTGGAGGGCTTGCTGAGCGACCATGCCAGGGCGATCGCCCCGGAGCGCGCCAGCGTGGCGTTCGAATTGCTGGCCTATCTGCGCTTTGCGTCCGGCTGCGCAGGCCAGGCGCATGCGCATGCGCAGGCCGCGCTGCGCCTGGCGGACAACGACCCCGCACTGCGCGCGCGGGCGCTGGTGCGGCGCTGCTGGGTCACGCTGGCCCGTCGACGCGCCGAAGAAGCGGGCACGCAGTCCACGGGGGAAGCGCCCAGGCTCGCGCTGATCCGCCAGGCGCTGCAGGAGGCCCTGGCCCTTGCGCAGGCCGTCGGCGACCGCGAGACCGAGGCGCGTGCGCTGCACCAGTGGGGCATCCTGAGCGGCCAGTTCGAGGGCGACTGGGTCGCCGCCGAAGCGGCGTTTGCGCGCGCCCAGACGCTGTGGGAAGAGCGGGGCGATACGCGCAACGCGATGGCGCGCCTGCGCAGCCGCGCGCAATGCTGGACGCACCTGGGCCGCTTCGACGAGGCGCACGCGGCTCTTGCGCAGGCCCTGCAGGCCGCGCGCGCCGACGACGACCCGCTCGGCTGCATCGACGGCCTGCAATCGCTGTCCGCGTTGTGGACCAGCCAGGGGCGATGGGAGGCCGCGCTCGCCACCAGCCAGGAGTGCGTCGCCCTGTGCTGGCAGCAGCAGCACCGCCACGGCCTGGCCTACGCACTGTGGAGCCCGGCCCTGCCGCTGGCGCAGCTGGGGCAGCCCGAGATCGCCCTGCAGCTGGCTGCCTTTGCCGCCGTGTTCTGGCAGGACACCTGCGGCCCGCTCAGTCCGGCCGACCGCCTGGCGCTGCGCCGGACCCAGGCACTGGCCCGCCTGCAGATCGGCGCGGCGCGCGCGGCGCAGTGCCGGGCCGAGGGCCAGGCCTTGCGTATCGAGCAGGCCATCGAGATGCTCGCGCAGGCCAGCCCGCGCACCAGCACCGGGCCCTGAGCGCGCTGCTGCGCGACAGGGCCCGACGGGTCAGGCCTTGAGGGCCATCAGGACTTCATCCAGCATCTTCTTCGCGTCGCCGAAGAGCATGCGGTTGTTGTCCTTGTAGAAGAGCGGGTTGTCGACGCCGGCATAGCCCGAGGCCATGCTGCGCTTCATCACGATCGAGGTCTGCGCCTTCCACACCTCGAGCACCGGCATGCCGGCAATCGGGCTGGTTGGGTCATCCTGCGCCGCCGGGTTCACGATGTCATTGGCGCCGATGACCATCGCGACATCGGTGCCGGGGAAGTCCTCGTTGATCTCGTCCATCTCGAGCACGATGTCGTAGGGCACCTTGGCCTCGGCCAGCAGCACGTTCATGTGACCTGGCATGCGCCCGGCCACCGGGTGGATGCCAAAGCGCACGTTCACCCCTTTCTCGCGCAGCAGCTTGGTGATCTCGAACACCGTGTGCTGCGCCTGCGCCACCGCCATGCCGTAGCCGGGGACGATGATGACGCTCTTGGCCTCCCGCAGCAGCTCGGCCGTGTCGTTGGCACTGACCGGGACCGCTTCGCCCTGCGGCTGCGCTGCGCCGCCGGACGCGGCCGGCGCGCCGCCGCCCGAGCCGAAACCTCCGGCGATGACGCTGATGAAGTTGCGGTTCATCGCCCGGCACATGATGTAGGAGAGGATCGCGCCCGACGAGCCGACCAGCGCCCCGGTGACGATCAGCAGGTCGTTGCTGAGCATGAAGCCGGTGGCTGCCGCCGCCCAGCCCGAGTAGCTGTTCAGCATGGACACCACGACCGGCATGTCGGCACCGCCGATGGCCATCACCATGTGGATGCCAAAGAGCAGCGCGATCACAGTCATCACGAGCAGCGGCGTCATGCCCGCGGGGATGT
>JADZCL010000357.1 GCA_020851615.1 Rubrivivax sp. | reverse complement strand
TTCGAGCTTCAGGCCAATGCGCCGTGCCGTCCAGCGTGCGGTTGCCGGCATCACCTGCATCAGGCCGGTTGCGCCGACGGCCGAGCGCAGCGTGGCCATGAAGCGCGTCTCTTGTCGGATGAGGCCGAACACCAGCGCCGGCTCCAGCCCGCGCGCGCGTGCCTGCTGGCCGATTGCGTCGGCATAGGGCAGCGGGTAGCGCTGGCGCAGATCGAGCGTGGTGCGCGTGCGCTCGCTGGTGTTGATGCAGATCTGCCAGTCGGCGGCACGGCAGGCCAGATCGGCAGCAGCCAGCAGCTCTCGTTCGCCCATGCCGCGCAGCGTGAAGTTCCATTCGCGGCGTCCCTCGTCGCGCAGACCCAGCTGCGCCAGCGCCAGGCCGCGCTGCAACCCGGGTGTCTGCGTGGCCTGCGCCACCTCGGCCTCGGTGAGAGGGGCGGGCGCTGCGGGCAGCACCAGAGGCTGCCCGAGCGCCTGCGCCGCCAGTTGCGCGTAGTAGTCGATGCCCTCGGCGACGGTGGCCAGCGCCGCCCTGGCACGCTCGCGCTCGGCCGGGCTGCGAGCACGCTCGGACAGCGCGCGCGCGCGCCAGTAGACCCAGGCCGGGTTCTTCTGCTCGGTGGCGCTCATGGCCTCGATGGCCCGCAGCACCGCGGCCCAGCGCGCTCGGTCCAGACGCGGCGTGCGCAGTGCCGCACGGACGGCGAAGGCCAGCGTGTCGTCGCTGAAGGCGGCCGCCCCGCCGTCCTCGTGCAGGTGCTGCCAGGCCGTTTCGTAGAAATCGAAAGCGCGCTCCTGCAGCCGCAATGCCGCCTGCCGCGCCACGGCGGCCCAGGCCAATGCGGCCAGTTCGTCGCTGAGCTGGCGCGACCAGCCCGATTGCAGCGCCTGCCCTGCGGCGTCGACGTCGCTGCTGGCCAGGCGGATCAACGCCAGCGTGGCCAGTTCCTGAACCTGCCCGCTGGGCTCGCGAGTGTGGCGCTTGAGCAGCCGCGCGGGGTCGGCCAGCAGTTCGTCGACGGCCTTGCTGGTGGAGGTGCCCAGCAGCGCGGCGGCGGCGCGCACGGCACGTGGCCGGTTCGCCTCGACACCAAGCCGCATCGCGTGCCAGATCTCGCCGGCGCCGAGCTGGCGCGCATCCCGCAATGTCCGCCCCAGCGCCTGACAGGCGTCGCCAGGGTCGCGCTGCGCGAGCCAGGCTGCGGTGGCTGCGGCCTTGACCGGCTGCCCCGCCAGATGGCGCGTCAGCAGGTCGCCGCAGGCGACCTCGCGGTCGTCCTGCATGCGGTAGGCGGCGTGGTCGCGCGCAAAACCGGCCCAGTCGCGGCGGCGCGCAAGCTCCAGCAGCCAGTCGTTGCGCAGCCGGTCCTCGACATAGCTGTCGCGCCAGCGCGCGTAGAAGGCATCGACCTCGGGCTGCTGTGCGCTCTCCAGCCGGCTCGAGAGATCCCAGTAGTCGGCCCACAGCGCCAGCGGATGACGCGCGGTGAGCAACTGCTCGCGCAGTGCCGACAGCCGCTTGCTGTCCTTCTTGCGCAGCGCCTCGCGTGCGGCCACGACGCTTTCATCGCCAACCTGCGCCTGCGTGGCCGTGGTCACCAGATGGCTGCACATGAGTGCCAGCACCACGACGCTCACCCATCCGTGCAGCGCGGCGGCTGCCATGCGGACGCAGCAGGAAGAAGGGCGAGGAGGGCGAGGAGGGCCGGCCATGCTGCAGGTCACTTTAGCGCAGCGTGCGGCGCGTCGTGGCCCCAACCGCAGTGCGGGCATCGCGGCGACAATGGCGGCCCACCTGACCGCCCGCCGGGCCTGCCATGACGCCGCCCTTCAAGCTCCCGCTCGAACCGTCGCGCGACAAGAAGCTGCTGCGTCGGCAACTGCAGGCAGAGCGCCAGACGATGGTCGACCGCCACCAGCGCGCGGTGCACTTGCAGCAGGTGCTGCGGGTGTGGCTGGTCAGCCGCGGCGAGACGGCGATCGGAGCCTATTGGCCGATCAAGGGCGAGTTCGATGCCCTGCCGGCGCTCTACCGCTGGAGCGAGGCGGACGCCACGCGCCGTATCGGCCTGCCGGTGATCGACCGCAGCAGCAAACAGCTCACCTTCCACGTCTGGTACCCCGGCTGCCCGATGGAAGACGACGCCTACGGCATCCCCAAACCGAAGGACACCGAGGCCTTTGTGCCGCAGCTGTTGCTCGTCCCCTGTGTGGGCTTCGGTTCCAAGGGCCTGCGCCTGGGCTACGGCGGGGGCTTCTACGACCGCACGCTGGCCGCGCTGCAGCCCCGGCCGTTCACCGTCGGCCTGGCCTACAGCAATGCCTTCGTGCCGTGGCTGCAGGGCGAGCCGCACGACGTGCCGCTGGACGCCATGCTCACCGACCAGGGCCTGCACTGGCAGCGCGCAGACTTGTAGCCGCCGCGCGCGCACAAAGCCGCCTCAGCGGCCTCAGTGGCCCACACAGCGGCCCACACAGCGGCCCACACAGCGGCCGATCTCCTGCGCCGGTCCGGCCGGCTTGCACCGCAGGGGGTGGTCGCTATCCTGCACCTTCTGAAAGGAGGTGCCATGACCAATCCGCCCGCAACCACATTTGCCGCCGCGCTTGAATCGCTGGGCAGGCAGTTGAGTGGCGATGTGGCCGGTGTCCGCGTCCTGGGGACGCTGACCTGGGCGCACCTGTTCGTCATCGGCAGCGCCGTCGCGCTCGCGGGTCTGGCCAGCGTCGTCGCCGCGCTCATCGTGCGCCGCTGTGCGCGGCCCTCCGCTGCCGATACGACGCTGATCCGCGAATCCGTGCGCCATCTCGTGCGCGCGCTGGGCAAGCCGTTGCATGCGCTGATCTGGACCGTCGGCGTCTACCTGGCTGCCGGCCCCCTGGTCGCGCTCGTGCAGCCGCAAGGGCACGCGCCGGCGCTGCAGCCGCTGGCGCGGCTGCTCTTCGATGTGGCGCTCTTCGTCATCATGATCTGGCTGGCCGTGCGCCTGACCCGCGTGCTCCAGCAGCGCTTGCTGCAATGGGCTGCGCGCAGCCGCAGCCAGGTGGATGACTTCCTGCTGCCGCTCATCGGCGGTAGCCTGCGCATTGCCGTGCCGGTGATCGGCGTCATCCTGGCGCTGCCGCTCCTGCACCTGCCTGCAAGCCTGGATGCGGCCATGGCAAAGGCCACCAGCGTCCTGTTGATCGCAGGGCTTGCGGCCATCCTCCTGCAGGCGGTCCACGTGGGCGCGCGAGCGATTCTGCGCGGGCATGACATCACGGTGGCCGACAACCTGCGGGCCCGCAGGATCCACACGCAGGTGGGCATCATCACCAAGGTGGTCGACGTGGCCATCGTGCTCTTTGCGAT
>JADZCL010000356.1 GCA_020851615.1 Rubrivivax sp. | reverse complement strand
TCTTGTTGATCGTCTCGATCATGTGCACCGGGATGCGGATGGTGCGCGCCTGGTCGGCGATCGAGCGCGTGATCGCCTGGCGGATCCACCACGTGGCGTAGGTCGAGAACTTGTAGCCGCGGCGGTACTCGAACTTGTCCACCGCCTTCATCAGGCCGATGTTGCCCTCCTGGATGAGGTCGAGAAACTGCAGGCCGCGGTTGGTGTACTTCTTGGCGATCGAGATCACCAGCCGCAGGTTGGCCTCGATCATCTCCTTCTTGGCGTCGCGCGAGGCCTTCTCGCCCTCGTTCATGCGCTTGTTGATCTCCTTGAGGTCCTCCAGCGGCACCACCGCCTTGGCCTGCAGGTCGATCAGCTTCTGCTGCAGTTCCTGCACCGCGGGCAGGTTGCGGGTCAGCACCGCGCTGTAGGGCCGGGCGGCAGCGATCTCCTTTTCCGCCCACTTCAGGTTCAGCACGTTGGGCGGGAAGGAGCGGATGAAGTGCTCCTGCGGCATGCCGCACTTGTCGACCACGATCTTGCGGATCTCGCGCTCATAGCGGCGCAGGTCATCGACCTGACCGCGCAGGATGTTGCACAGGCGCTCGATGGTCTTGACGGTGAAGCGGATCGTCATCAGGTCGTCGCTGATGGCGTGCTGCGCCTTGTTGTAGGCCGCGGACTTGTAGCCCTCCTTCTCGAAGGCTCGGCGCATGCGCTCGAAGTGGCTGCGCAGCAGGGCGAACTTCTCGAGCGCCTGGTTCTTCAACTCCTCGAGCTTCTTGGTCAGCGCCTTGCTGCCGCCCTGGCCGTCGTCATCGTCCTCCTCGTCGAACTCGTCGTAGTCCTCCTCGGCAACATAGTCGTCGGCCTCGTCGTCGCTGACGAAGCCGTCCACCACCTCGGAGATCTGCATGCTGCCCGCGCCGATCTTGTCGGCGTAGGTGAGGATCTCGGCGATCGTTGTCGGCGAGGCACTGATGGCCAGCATCATCGCCTGCAGTCCACCTTCGATGCGCTTGGCGATCTCGATCTCGCCCTCGCGCGTGAGCAGTTCGACAGTGCCCATCTCGCGCATGTACATGCGCACCGGGTCCGTGGTGCGGCCGAACTCGCTGTCGACCGTGGAGAGGGCGGCCTCGGCGGCCTCCTCGGCCTCCTCGTCGGTGGCGGTGGCGGTGTTGCTGCCGCTGATCAGCAGCGTCGCGGCGTCGGGCGCCTGCTCGTAGACCGCGATGCCCATGTCGTTGAGCATCGAGACGATGGCCTCGAGGATCTCCTCGTTGACCAGCTTCTCGGGCAGGTGATCGTTGATCTCCTGGTGGGTCAGGAAGCCGCGGGTCTTGCCCATCTTGATGAGCGTCTTGAGCTCCTGGCGGCGCTTGGCGACCTCCTCCTCGGTGAGCGTGGTCTCGTCCAGGCCGAACTCGCGCATCAGCGCGCGCTCCTTGGCGCGGCTGACCTTCATGCGCAGCGGCTTGGCCTTGGCTTCCTTGTCGTCGGCGACTTCGACTTCGGGTTCGACCTCGCCCTCGAGATCGGCCTCGATGTCGGCCAGGTCCTCGTCGTCCTCGGGGCGCTTCTTGGCCTCGTCGCCCTTCTTGCCCTTGATCGGCTTGGCTTCCGGCTTCGTCGCCTTCGCGCCCTTGGCCGGCTTGGCCGGCTTGGCCGCGCTGGCGGCCTTGCCCTTGGCCACTGGTTCCGCTTGCGCTGCCGCTGCAGCACCGGGTGCGGCCTTGCCGGCGACCTTGGTCGCCGCCTTGGCCGCTGGCGTGGCGGGCGCCTTCACGGCTGCCTTGGCCTTGGGCTCGGTCTTGGCGGGGCTTGAGGAGGCGGCCGTGTCAGCCTTGGTCCTGGACTGGGGCTTGACCTTGGGTTCGGCGGAGGCGGCGACGGGCTTCTTGGCGGTCATGGGAGTCCTTGGCATGTGATGCAGTGGCAGGGCGGCGCCTGGGCTCCACGGCGCGGCGCGCGTCACCTGTGCCAGTGCGGCGCGTACGCGCACGTGCCAGGAAGCGGCACGACGAAATCCGTGGGGCGGCTGGGCAAGTTCACGTGACCGGTCTGGATGCAGCCCTTGCGGGTGGGTTTGACCTGTGCTTGAACCCTTGTCGAGGGTGGTCGGGGCCCGGAGGTGCTGCCGTCACTCTTGCCGCTGCGGCGAAGGGGCGGATTATAACGTTGCCCTCTGCTGCTGCAGGGCGAGCGGGCGTCAGGCGGCGGTGGCGCGGCGCTTGTGGGCGTCGGCACGCGCGCGCAGCGACGCAACCTGCTCGAGCAGGTTGCGGTCGGGGCCGGCGCTGGCTGCGCCAGCGATCAGATCGGCGATCTGCACGTTGAGCCTGGCCTCCCACAGCCGGTGGAGCACGCGCTCCAGGTCGGCGAACTCGTGGCAGTCTGCCAGCGAGGCCGGATCGGCGATGCGCACGGCCGCAGGCTGCAGGTCGTGCCCCTGCAAGGCTTCATCCAGCGCGGCCCAGGTCTCGGCGCCGTATTCGTGCAGCCGTGCCTCCAGCCAGGCGATCAGTGCGCCATGCTCTCCACCCAGCTCGTGCAGCAGCTGGTGGTCGTCGGCGGTCAACTGGTCCCACCATTGGGCATGGCGCAGCAGCAGGCGCACCGCCAGGTCGGCTGACGCGGCCGGCATGCGCCGGCCTGCACGCACGGGGTGCTGCCGTGGAGCCAGTGTCGTTGGCCCGCCGCTGCGTTGCCCCGTGCTGCGCCCGGGCTGCCACAGCGCGCCCAGTTCATCCACTGGCATGAGCCCGGCATGCGCCAGCTCACCCAGCATCTGGCGCCGCAACACGCCATCCGGCAAGGCGCTCCACAGCGGTCGTGCCTGGGCCAGCATGCGGGCGCGGCCCTCGGCGCTGCCGAGGTCGCAGTCGAGCGCCGCCTGCGCAAGGATCTGCCGCGAGAGCGGCACCGCGTCGGCCACGGCGGCCTCGAAGGCGGCCACACCATGCTGGCGCACGAAGCTGTCGGGATCGTGTTCGGAGGGCAGGAAGAGGAAGCGGATGTTGCGCAGGTCGGTGGCATGCGGCAGTGCCGCCTCGAGGGCACGCGCGGCGGCGCGCCGGCCCGCATCATCGCCGTCGAAGCTGAAGACGATGGCGTCGGTGAAGCGCAGCAGCTTCTGGATGTGGTCGCCGGTGCACGCCGTGCCAAGCGTCGCCACCGCGTTGCCGAGCCCCGCCTGGGCCAGGGCCACGACGTCCATGTAGCCCTCGACGACGAGCGCGAAGCCACGCTCGCGGATGGCCTGCCGGCCTTCGAACAGGCCATAGAGCTCGTGCCCCTTGCTGAAGACCGGCGTCTCGGGCGAATTGAGGTACTTGGGCTTGCTGTCGTCGAGCACCCGTCCGCCAAAGCCCACGATCTCGCCGCCGACCGCGCGGATCGGGAACATGACGCGATGGCGGAACCAGTCGTAGCGCCGCCGCTCCTGGTCGTTGTCCTCGTCGTCAGGATCGCGACTGCGCACGAGGCCGGCTTCCTCGAGCAGCGGATCGTCGTAGTGGGGGAAGACGCCGGCCAGCGTGCGCCAGCCCGGCGGCGCGTAGCCCAGGCCGAAGTGCGCCGCGATCTCGCCGGAGAGGCCGCGTCCCTTGAGGTACGCGATGGCCGGTGCAGACTCGCGCAGCACCTGCCGGTAGTGCGCGGCGGCCTTGGCCAGCACGCCGGTGAGGGTGAGGCGACGCTCGGCCAGGCGTTGCCTTCGCTGACGCTCCTCGGGGCTGGCCTGTTCCTGCGGTACCGGCAGGCCGACGCCCTGCGCGAGCTCGGTGACGGCGTCGACGAAACTCATGCCGGTGTGTTCGCTCAGGAAGCGGATGGCATCGCCGCTGGCCCCGCAACCAAAGCAGTAATAGAACTGCTTGGATGGGCTGACCGAGAAACTCGGCGACTTCTCGGCGTGGAAGGGACACAGGCCCATCCAGTTGGCGCCGCCGCGCTTGAGCTCGACGTGGCGCCCGACGACATCGACGATGTCGACGCGCCCAAGCAGGTCCTGCAGGAAGCCGGGAGGAATCACCCGCGCGAGTCTAGCGGCGCCTGCCGTGCATGCGCCGCCGTGGGTGCCGCCCTCAGGGCGTGGTACCGGCGGCAGCGCCCTCGGCGCTTGCGCTACCGGTGGACGACGCCTCGGTGCCGCTTGCCCACGCCAGCGCGAACATGCCGCGCCAGCCGCGCGTGAAGGCCGCCACCTGGGCTGCCGGCATCGGTGCGGCGATGCCCGTGCCCTGGCCGATGTCGCAGCCCATCTCCAGCAAGGCGCGCGCCTGGGCGGGGCTCTCGACACCCTCGGCGACTGCGCTGCAGTCGAAGGTGCGTGCCAGGCCGATCACGCCCTCGACGATGGCGCGGTCCTGCGAGTCGTCCAGCATGTGGTGGATGAAGCTGCGGTCGATCTTGAGCACGTCCACCGGCAGCCGCTTCAGGTAGGTCAGGGTCGAGTAGCCGGTGCCGAAGTCATCCAGCGCCACGCGCACGCCCAACGCCCGGCAGCGCGCCAGCAGGGCCGAGGCGACCTCGATGTCGGCATGCGCCGCCGTCTCGAGCATCTCCAGCTCGAAGTGCGCCGCCAGCGGCTCGTCGTGGCGGGCGAGCAGCTCCGACAGGCGCTGCGTGAAGTCGGGCTCCTGTAGGTGGCGGGCCGAGACGTTGACGCTCACCGAGATGTCCAGGCCGCTGCGTCGCCACTGCGACAGGTGCTCCAGCGCCTGCGAGAAGACCCAGTCGCCGATGTGCGAGGACAGGCCGGTGTTCTCGATCAGCGGCAGGAACTGCAGCGGCGCGATCAGGCCGTGTTGCGGGTGGTCCCAGCGCAACAGGGCCTCGAAGCCCAGGACCTGCCCGCTGCGCATGTCGACCTTGGGCTGGTAGTGCAGGACGAACTCGGCCTGGTCCAGGGCCTGCTGAACGCGCCCGATGAACATCGCGCGCTCCTCGGTGCGGCGGCGATGTTCGGTGTCGAAGAACAGGAAGCCGTTGCGGCCGGACTGCTTGGCGCCGAACATCGCATGGTCGGCGTGGCGCAGCAAGGTGTCGGCGTCGCTGCGGTCGATCGGGTAGACGGTTGCACCCACGCTGGCGGTCACCAGCGCCGGCTCCTGGGCCGGATCGACGACGTAGGGCTGGGCGACCACGCGCAGAACGCGGTCCACGGCCATGCGAGCCTCCTCGATGGTTTGCGCGCGCAGCAGCAGCACGAATTCGTCGCCACCCAGGCGTGCTGCGCAGTCGGCCCAGTTGTCGCGCGTGCGCAGCGCGCTGCGCAGCCGCCCGGCAAGTTCGGTCAGCAAGCGGTCGCCGGCGGCGTGGCCAAAGCGGTCGTTGACCGGCTTGAAGCGATCCAGGTCGAGGTAGCAGACGACGAGCAGATAGCCATCGCGGTCGGCCGCGCGCATGGCCTCGGTGAGCAACTGGGTCAGCCGGGCGCGGTTGGGCAGCCGCGTCAGCTCGTCGAAATGGGCCTGGCGCTCCAGTCGTTCGCGCTGCGCCCGCTGTTCGGTGACGTCGCTGATCGCCAGCACGTGGTTGCGCACCTCGCCCTGATCGCCGGTGATGGACGAAATGGTGATCTGCAGGGTGCAGGGCTCACCGTTGCGGCGCTGCTC
>JADZCL010000355.1 GCA_020851615.1 Rubrivivax sp. | reverse complement strand
TGGCAGCCCTTCGGAGCCGACGGCATCCCCTTCCTGGCCGACAGCTACGACGAGGCGATGAAGCTGTGGAAGGCGCAGAAGCCGCTGCTGGACAAGAAGCTCGGCGAGCAGGGCATGATGGTGCTGTACGCCGTGGCCTGGCCGCCGCAGGGCATCTACACCAAGAAACCGGTCGACTCCGCGGCCGACCTCAAGGGCATCAAGTGGCGCGCCTACAGCCCGGCGACCGCGCGCATCGCCGAACTCGTGGGCGCCCAGCCGGTCACGGTGCAGGCGGCCGAGTTCGCGCAGGCACTGGCCACCGGCGTCGTGGAGAGCACGATGACCTCGGGCGCGACAGGCGTCGACAGCAAGCTCTACGAACACCTGAAGTACTACTACGACACCCAGGCCTGGCTGCCCAAGAACGCGGTGCTGGTCAACCGCGCGGCCTTCGAGGCGCTGGACAAGGCCACGCAGGACGCCCTGCAGAAGGCCGGCGCCGATGCCGAGGCACGCGGCTGGGCCGCCAGCCGCAAGGTCAACGACGAGACCCTGGCCAAGCTCAAGGCCAACGGCATGCAGGTCTTGCCGCCCTCACCCCGCCTGAAGGCCGACCTGACCAAGATCGGTGACGTGATGCTCAAGGAGTGGGTCGAGAAGGCCGGCGCCGACGGCCGCGCGCTGCTGGACGCCTACCGCAAGTAAGGCGCCGATGCGCCCGCTGCGTCGCGCGCTCGACGTGCTCTACGACGGCGCCGCCTGGCTGGCGGCGCTGTGCATGGTGGGCCTGCTGGTGGTCGTGCTGCTGTCCATCCTCAGCCGCCAGCTTGACGTGCACCTGCCCGGGCTGGACGCCTACGCGGGCTACCTGATGGCCGGGGCAGGCTTCCTGGCGCTTGCGCACACCCTGAAGAAGGGCGAGCACATCCGCGTCACGCTGCTGCTGGCCGCCCTGCGCGGCAAGGCGCAGCGCGGGCTGGAGATCTGGGCGCTGGGGGCCGCCAGCCTGCTGGCCGTGCTGGCGGCCTACTATGCCTGCCGGCTGTCGTGGCAGTCCCATGCCTTCCACGACATCTCCACCGGCAACGACGCCACACCGCTGTGGCTGCCCCAGCTGTCGATGGCGCTGGGCAACGTGATCCTGGCGGTGGCCTTCGTCGACGAGCTGGTGCTGGAGCTGCGAGGCCGCCGCTTGGCGCCGGTGGCCCAGGCGCAAGCCCTGCACAACGAGTGATACCGGCACCATGAGCGATCTCGCGGTGACCGCGCTGCTGATTGCAGCGCTGTTCCTGATCCTGGCCAGCGGGGTGTGGATCGGCCTGACACTCAGCGGCGTGGCCTGGATCGGCATGCAGCTCTTCAGCAGCCGGCCCGCGGGCGACGCGATGGCGGTGACGATCTGGGGCAGTGCCAGCAGCTGGACGCTGACGGCGCTGCCGCTGTTCGTGTGGATGGGCGAGATCCTCTTTCGCACGCGGTTGTCGCAGGACATGTTCCGCGGCCTGGCGCCGTGGATGCAGGCCCTGCCCGGGCGGCTGCTGCACACCAACGTGGTCGGCTGCGCGATCTTCGCCGCCGTCTCCGGCAGCAGTGCGGCCACCTGCGCAACGATAGGCAAGATGAGCCTGCCCGAGCTGTCGCGCCGCGGCTACCCCGACGACATCGCCATCGGCAGCCTGGCCGGCGCGGGCACGCTCGGGCTGCTGATCCCGCCCTCGATCATCATGATCGTCTACGGCGTCAGCGCCGAGGTCTCGATCTCGCAGCTCTTCATCGCCGGCGTCATTCCGGGCATCCTGCTGGCCGCCCTGTTCTCGGGCTACCTGATGTTCTGGGCCTGGCGCAACCCGACCCGCGTGCCGCCCGCCGACGCGCAGCTCACGCTGCGCCAGAAGGTGCACGAGTCACGCCACCTCATTCCGGTCGTGCTGCTGATCGCGGCGGTGCTGGGCAGCATCTACGCCGGCATCGCCACGGCCACCGAGGCGGCGGCCGTCGGCGTCGTGGGCGCGCTGCTCATTTCCGCAGTGCAGGGCTCGCTCAGCTGGCCGACCTTCAAGGAAAGCCTCTTCGGCGGCACGCGGCTGTACTGCATGATCGCACTCATCCTCTCGGGTGCGGCCTTCCTCACGCTGGCCATGGGCTACATCGGCCTGCCGCGCCACCTGGCCGAGTGGATCGCCACCCTCGGGCTTGCGCCGTGGCAGTTGCTGCTGGTGCTGATGCTCTTCTATATCGTGCTGGGCTGCTTCCTCGACGGCATCAGCATGGTGGTGCTGACCATGGGCGTGATCCTGCCCACGGTGCAGAAGGCGGGCATCGACCTCGTGTGGTTCGGCATCTTCATCGTGCTGGTGGTCGAGATGGCGCAGATCACGCCGCCGGTGGGCTTCAACCTCTTCGTGCTGCAGGGCATGACGCGGCGTGAGATCGGCTGGATCGCCCGCGTGACGCTGCCCTTCTTCTGGCTGATGGTGGCCGCCGTCGGGTTGATCTACCTCTTCCCGCAGATCGTGTCCTTCCTGCCGGCGCAGATGCGCGGCTGAAGCGGCCACCGGCGGCTGCGGCAGCCGCGCGGCAAACGCGCGGATTGGCCGCACTGTTGCGGTCTTCTCGGCCCTTTCGCACCCCCTGCCCTGCCTAGCATCGCTGGCACGTGGGCACGGGCTGCCCGCGCCTGGACCGCGAAGGAAGTCTCATGTCGGACATGTCCGTCCCCCCACTCACGCTCGCCCCGCTCGACAAGCCGGCCGCCGCCCCAGCGACGCCGACGGCCGCGGGCAGCGCGCGCTTTGCCTGGCCGACGCCATCGCTGCCCTGCTACCCCGCGCCTGCCCAGGCCCTGGCCCCCGAGGCTTGCGTCATCGAGGGCCTCAACGGCAGCACGATGGCCGGGCGGCTGATGCACTTCAACCCGGGTGCTGGCATCGCCCATGTGCAGGTGGCGGCCTCGCGCAGCACGATGCCGCTGCGCTTCTCGCAGTTTCGCGTCCTGCGCCTGGCCAAGCCGCTCAACCCGCTGCCCTTCGAGCCCACCGACACCACGCCACTGGCGCTCACCGAACGCAAGGCCCAGCCCTATCGCCTCACCCTGCAGGACGGCACGCAGCTCGAGGGTCGCACCATCACGCACGAGGAGGACGCCCACGGCCTCTTCCTCTTCGAGCCGGCCGACGACAACGGCGCCGTGCGCCGCTGCTTTGTGCCGCGCGCGGCCTACCAGCACATCGACGTCGGCCTGCGCCTGGGTGAGGCCCTGATCGAGCAGCAGGTCGCCACGGCCGCCCAGGTGAGCGAGGCGCTGTCCGAACAGCGACACCTGCGCAGCCAGAAGCTGGGTGACATCCTGCTCGTGCGCCAGCTCATCAGCGCCGATGACCTCGAGACCGCCATCGACGAGCAGTCGCGCATGCCCATGGTGCGCATCGGCCAGGCGCTGATCGCGCTGGGGCTGATCAGCGAAGCGCAGCTCGAGCAGGCGCTGCAGCAGCAGCAGGTCGATCGCGGCGTGCCGCTGGGCGAGTTGCTGGTCAAGCGCGGGGTCATCACGGCGCAGGACCTGCAGACGGCGCTGGCGCGCAAGATGGGCTACCCGATGATCGACGCGGGGCAGTTCCCGGTCGAGGTCGACGCGCTGCAGAAGATCCCCTACAGCCTGGCCTCACGCCTGTGCGCGCTGCCGCTGATGCTGCGCGGCGGCCGCGCGGTGGTGGCGCTCGAGGACCCGACCCAGCGCAAGGTGATCGACGAGCTCGAGTTCGCCGCCGGCTGCAAGGTGATCCCGGTGCTTGCGCGTGCGGGCACGCTGTTCTCGGCCATCGAGCGCGCCTACGACAAGATCGGGGCCGGCACGGGAGGCAGCCACAGTGCCGCCGGCCACGGCCTGGACTTCCAGCCCGAGGAGGCCGGCAAGCTGCTGGCCACGCTCGAGCAGGAGCATGTCGCCGCCGAGGTCGACACCGGCGGCGTCGAGGACAAGCCCATCGAGCAGAGCGACAACTCGCTCGTGCGCCTGATCAACAGCATGATCATGGACGCGCAGGCGCAGGGCGTGTCGGACATCCACATCGAGTGCGCACCGGGCCGCGAGAAGGTGCGCATCCGCTTTCGCAAGGACGGCGCGCTCAAGCCCTACATCGAGTTGCCGCCGACCTATCGCGCCGCACTCATCGCGCGCATCAAGATCATGTGCGACCTCGACATCGCCGAGCGCCGCAAGCCGCAGGACGGCAAGATCAACTTCGCCCGCTTCGTGCCCGGGCAGAAGCTCGAGCTGCGCGTGGCCACCATCCCCACCAACAACAACTGCGAGGACGCGGTGCTGCGCCTGCTGGCCTCGGCCAAGCCGCTGCCGCTGGAGCGCCTGGGCCTGTCGCCACACAACCTGGAGCGCATGCAGTTCGCCAGCCAGCGCCCCTACGGGATGATCCTGTGCGTGGGGCCCACGGGCTCGGGCAAGACGACGACGCTGCACTCGGCGATGGGCTACATCAACACGCCCGAGCGCAAGATCTGGACCGCCGAGGACCCCATCGAGATCACCCAGGCCGGGCTGCGGCAGGTGCAGGTCAACGCCAAGATCGACTGGACCTTCGCGCGGGCGCTGCGCGCCTTCCTGCGCGCCGATCCCGACGTCATCATGGTCGGCGAGATCCGCGACCAGGAAACCGCCAACATCGCCGTCGAGGCCTCGCTCACCGGCCACCTGGTGATGAGCACGCTGCACACCAACAGTGCCGCCGAGACCGTGACGCGGCTGCTGGACATGGGCATGGACCCGTTCAACTTCGCCGACGCGCTGCTGGTCGTGCTCGCACAGCGCCTCGTGCGTCGGCCCTGCAGCAGCTGCGTCAGCGCCCGCCCGGCCCGGCCCGAGGAGGTCGACGAACTTCTGGCCGACTACATGCAGGCCTTTCGCGGCGCCGAGAACACGCCGACGCCGGACGCGGTGCTGGCCGACTGGCACGCCCGCTTCGCCCGCGAGGGCCGTCTGCAGATGCACGAGGCGCGCGGCTGCCCGGCCTGCGAGCAAAGCGGCCTGCGCGGGCGTGCCGGCCTGCACGAGCTCATGCACATGACACCGCAGTTGCGCAAGCTGATCCAGACCGGTGGCCGTGCCGAGGAGATCCAGCACCTGTCGCTGGCCAGCGGCATGCGCACGCTGCGCCAGGACGGCATCGAGAAGGTGCTCGGCGGCAGCACGACGATCGCCGAGGTGCGCGCAACGACGAACGCCTGAGCGCGGGCGTCGATGCGCAGCGCGCCGCCACCGGCGGCATGAAGCGCACCCCGCTGGGCGCGCGCCTCAGCCCGCGCCCACCCTCACCCTGCTCGCCCGGCCGTCCTGCAGCAGGCGCGTGACCACCGCCAGCAGTTCGTCGAGCACGAGGGGTTTGGTCAGGTAGTGGTCGAAGCCGCTCGCCTGCGCCTGGCTCAGGTCGGTGGCGGCGGCATTGGCGCTCACTGCAACCGCCGGCGTCTGGCCCAGCCCCGGCAGCACGCGCAGCCGCTGCAGCAACTGGTGTCCGTTGATGCCAGGCAACTGGATGTCCAGCAGCAGCAGGTCAGGCGGCCACTGTGCCCCCAGGTCAAATGCCGACTGCGCGTCAGCGGCCAGGCGCAGATCGAGGTCCTTCAGGACGCCGAGCATGCCTTGCATCAGCAATTGGTTGACCGGGTTGTCCTCGACGTAGAGCACGCGCCAGAGCCGCCCATCGCTGCGCGTGGGGGCCTCCTCCACGGGCACCGCGGGCACGGCCGGCGCCACCACCGGTGCCACCTGCGCGCGCTCGAATTCGACCCAGAACGTGCTGCCCACCCCCGGCTGGCTGCGCACGCCGATGCGCCCGTGCATCGCCTCCATCAGGGTCTTGCTGAGCGCCAGGCCGATGCCCGCTCCCTCGATCGCGCTGTCATCGGCATCCAGTCGCTCGAAGGCATGGAAGAGGCGCGCGCATTGCTCCGCCGTCATGCCCGGTCCGGTATCCGTGACCTCGATGCGCACGCCATCCTCCACATCGCAGAGCAGCACCTCCACCGCGCCGCCCGGGCGGTTGAACTTGATGGCGTTGGAGAGCAGGTTCAGCAGCACCTGACGCAGACGCGTCGGATCGGCATGCACGACGACCTCGTCCAGCCACGGTGGGTCGGGACACTGCGGGGGCCGCACCTGCACGCCGCGCGCCTGGGCCAGCGGCTCGAGCAGATGGCGGCTGCCGTCGATCACGGGCGCGAGTGCCAGCGGCTGCAGGTGCACCGGGAGGGCACCGGACTCGACGCGCGCAAGGTCCAGCACGTCGTTGATCAGGCGCAGCAGATGGCGGCTGCCACGCAGGATGTAGCGCGCGCGCTCGGCCAGCACGCGGTCGGCATGCGTCAGCGCCTGTCCTTCGATCAACTGCGCAAAGCCCTGCACCGCGTTCAGCGGCGTGCGCAGTTCATGCGACATGCGCGAGAGGAACTCGGACTTGGCGCGGTTGGCGCGCTCGGCCTCGTCGCGCGCCTGGATCAGGCTGCGCTCGGCGGCCTTGCGGGCGGTGACGTCCCAGCCGTAGACGATGTAGCCGCGAAAGCGGCCCTCGGCGTCATGCTGCGGAATGCCGTGATCGAACAGCCACAGTTCACGCCCATCGGCGGTCAGGACCCGCACCTCGACCTCGAAGGGGGCCTGCCGGCGCACGATCCCGGCGAAGTCCTCGGCCGGCAGCGCTGCACCTTCGGGGTGCAGAAGGCGCGTCCACGGCTGGGCCAGGGCCTGCGCCAGGTTGCACCCGATCGCCTGCAGCCAGCATTGGTTGAACCACACCGGCTGGCCCTGCGCGTCGCTCTCCCAGATGAAGGCCGGCGCGGCATCGGCCATGGCCCGGAAGCGCGCCTCACTGGCCAGGAGTGCCTTCTGCTGCTGCACGCGTTCGGTGATGTCGCCAAAGGTCCGCACCTGCGCCCCGCCGGGGGCCCGGAAGATCACCACTTCGACGACACGGCCGTCGCGGCGCTCGCGCTGGTAGCGCTCGACGGCCCACAGGCTGGCATCCCGCCCGGCCAGGTAGTTCTGCGCCTCGTTCAGCCAGGGCTGCCGCTCGGGCGCCGAGACGGCGCCGAACACGCCATGCTCGACCTGCCAGGCAATGAGCTCGCGCACCGGCACCCCCGGCACCAGCAGCGCGCGCGGCACCTCGAGCAGGTCGACGACGCGCTCGTTCCACACCTGCACGCGGTTTTCGTCGTCGATCGCCAACACGCCCTGGCTGAAGTGCTCGAGCGTCCACTCGAGGGCCTGCACCCGTGCCGCCAGGCGCGCGTTCTCGCGCTGCAGCTCTGCCGTGTCCGGTGCAGGCGCCGGTCGCGCATCGGGTAGCGGTGGATCCATGCCCGATTCTCGGTGCCCGTACGCCGCGCGCCTACGGGTGGCGACCCTCAATGCTGCAGCATCGTGCCCAGCGCCAGCAGCCCGCCGGCACCCACCCCGGCTGCCAGCAGCAACCACGGCAGCGCCCGCAGGCCGCGGCGCACTGCACGGCCTGGCGTGGCGCCCGGCCCCACTGCACGCTGGCCGCGCCGTTTGCGCGGCAGCAGTCCCTGCCAGTTGCACATGGTGTCGCGGCAGCGGTAGCGCCGCCATTCATCGGCGTCCCAGCGGCGCTTGTCGTTGGCGGTGCGCAGCACGCGCATGACCGGTCCGCCACAGTCGGGGCACTGCGGCGTCGGGCGGGTCGAAGGCGAAGATTTCCTGGGCATGAAGCAGCAGTACGGCGGGTCCCGGCGGGCCGTGTGGGTCAGGGGCGGTCCGGCCGTCTCCTGAAGGCCCTGATTGCATTCTGCCGGCCGCTTCACGGCGCCCGCGGCGCCGCGCACGCGCGCCGCAGCAAGGCGCGGCAGATTGCGCATCCCGCAGCCTGCAAACCCCGCGATCTGGGGGTACGACCCGAGGCCTTGCACGCGCCCCTCACGCGTGCCTCACGCGCGCCTCACACCAGGCCGTCGAACAGCCACACGGTGACCGGGTCGCCCGCGGCCACGGCGCCCTGCTCGTGGTCGAGCACAAGCAGCGCATTGGCTTCGCTGAGCGAGCGCAGGATGCCGGCCCCCTGGCTCCCGGTCAGCCGCACCTGCCAGCGGCCATCGGCGGCGCATTCGACGACCGCCCGCTGGAATTCGGTGCGCCCGGGCCGCTTGCGAATGGCCGTCGCGCAGGGCAGTTGCAGGGCCGGCAGCGGCTGCTCGGCGGCACCGGCCAGTTGCAGCAGGGCGTCGCGCACGAAGGCATAGAAGGTCACCAGCGCGGCCACCGGGTTGCCCGGCAGCGCGAACAACCACGCACTGCGCCCCGACGCGCGCAGCGGACCGAAGGCAAAGGGCCGGCCCGGCCGCATCGCCACCTTCCAGAACGCGACCTCGCCGAGTTCGGCCAGCAGGGCGCGTGTGTGGTCGGCCTCGCCCACGCTGACGCCGCCGCTGGTGAGCACGGCATCGGCTTCAGCCACCGCACGCGCGAAGGCCGCGCGCAAGGCGGCGGGGTCGTCGGGCACGAGGCCGAGGTCGACCACCTCGCAGCCCAGCCGCTGCAGTGCGGCCGCCAGGCTGTAGCGGTTGCTGTCGTAGATGGCCCCCGGCACGAGCGGCGTGCCCGGCGCCAGCACTTCGTTGCCGGTGGACATCAGCGCCACGCGCACGCGCCGGCGTACCGTGGCCGTGGCCAGACCCAGCGAGGCCAGCAGGCCGACGTCGGCCGGCCGCAGCACCCGTCCGGCGGGCAGGGCCACACCGCCGCGCGCCAGATCCTCGCCGCGCCCACGACGGTTCTCGCCGCTGCGCAACACGCCCGCGGCAATCGTCACTCTGCCCGCCTCGGCACGGCAGAGCTCCTGCGGCACCACCGTGTTGCAGCCTGCGGGCATGACCGCGCCCGTCATGATGCGCAGGCACTGACCTGCAGCCACCGTCCCCGCCCACGGCGAGCCCGCATGCGCCGTACCCACCACCTGCAACACGAGCGGCGCGTCCGGGCGCAGCGCTGCGCCATCGAAGGCGTAGCCGTCCATCGCCGAGTTGTCGTGCGGGGGCACATCCATGGGCGAGTGCAGGTCGGCCGCCAGCACGCGCCCGTGAACCTGCGCCAGCGGCAGCGTCTCCTGGCCCTCGATGGGCCGCAGCGCAGCCCGGATGGCCGCGCGTGCCTCGTCCACCGCGAGGTGGGGCTCGCCGGCGATGAGCGGGGATTCTCCGAGTTCGGCCATGCAGGAAGCAGGGTGATGCGCGCGTGGTGCAGGCGCCCATTCTGCCGCCGCCTCCCACAGCGTCGCCGGCAGAGCCGGCAACAGCCTTGGGCCTCACTCATGCAATGCCGTTCATATCGCGCCGCCAAAGGTCGCCCGCCAGAATGGCCCGCCATTCCCCCATCCCCACCCACCTGCCGCATCCCCCGCTCCCATGGCCGACAGCCTCGCGCTCGCGCTCGCGCTCATCACCCACGGCGACACCCAGTTGCTGGGCATTGCGGCGCTGTCTCTGCGCGTGAGCTTCACCGCCTGCCTGCTGGGCGCGGCGTTCGGGCTCGCGCTGGGCGCGTGGCTGGCGGTGGCGCGCTTCCCCGGCCACCAGGCGCTCGTGTGGCTCGTGAACACCCTGCTGGCGCTGCCCAGCGTCGTCGTCGGACTGCTGGTCTACCTGCTGCTGTCGCGTTCAGGGCCGCTCGGGCAGTGGGGCATCCTGTTCACGCCCAGCGCGATGGTGATGGCGCAGACCATCCTGGTCGTGCCGCTCATCGCCGCGCTCTCGCGCCGTCTCGTCGCCGACGCGATGGCCAGCGGCGGCGAGCAACTGCGCTCGCTGGGCGCGCGCCCCTTCACCGCAGCGCTGCTGCTGCTGGCGCACGAGCGGCTGGCGGCACTCACGGTCCTCTTGACGGCCTTCGGGCGCGCGGTCGCCGAGGTGGGCGCGGTGATGATCGTCGGCGGCAACATTGCCGGCGTGACGCGCGTCATGACGACCACCATCGCGCTGGAGACGAGCAAGGGCGACCTGCCGCTGGCGCTGGCGCTGGGGCTCGTGCTGCTGGGGGTGGTGGGCATCATCCACAGCGGCGTGGCGCTGCTGCCCGTACGCGACAAGGCGCTGCGCGAGGCGATGGCGTGAACGCGCCGCTGCCCACGCGGCTGGCCGTGGCAACGTCGGACTCGGCGGCCTGCCTGGGCGAACCCCTGATCAGCCTGCAAGGCGCCAGCGTGCGCCTGGGCGACGTGCTGGCGCTCAGCGGCATCGACCTGACGCTGCGGCGCGGGCAGCGCCTGGCCTTGATCGGGCCCAACGGCTCGGGCAAGACCACACTGCTGCGCCTGCTGCACGGCCTGCAGCCCTGCAGCGCCGGCCAGCGCCTGGTCCACCCCCTGCCCGAGACCGGCCACGCCCCCCGCATGGCCATGCTGTTCCAGCGGCCCTTCCTGCTGCAGCTCTCGGTGCGGCGCAACCTGCGGCTGGCGCTGTGGCTGGCGGGCGTGCCCGCACCCGAGCGCGCCGCGCGCGTGGACGCCGCGCTGGCGCGCGTTGGCCTGCTCGCCGTGGCGCAACGCCCGGCGACCGCACTCTCGGGCGGGCAGCAGCAGCGCCTGGCACTGGCGCGCGCCTGGGCCCTGCAGCCCGACATCCTGTTCCTGGACGAGCCCACCGCCAGCCTGGACCCGGGCGCGCGGCGCGAAGTCGAGGCCCTGGTCGACGATCTGGCCGGGCAGCACACGACGGTGGTGATGAGCACGCACCACCTCGGCCAGGCGCGGCGCCTGGCCACGCATGTGGCCTACCTGGAGGCCGGCCGGCTGCTCGCGCTCGAGAGCAGCGAACGCTTTTTCAACGCCGCCCTGCCGCCCCCGGCCGCGGCCTTTCTTCGAGGAGAACACCTTTGGCTCTGAGCTTCATCACACGCCGCGCGGCAGTCGTCCTGCTGACCCTGGCCACATGCGGCCTGGCGGCGGCGCAGGCCCCCTTCATCACGATGGCCAGCACGACGTCGACCGAGCAGTCCGGGCTCTTCGCGCACCTGCTGCCGGCCTTCAAGCAGGCCACGGGCGTCGATGTGCGCGTCGTCGCAGTGGGCACCGGCCAGGCGCTGGACATGGCGCGCCGCGGGGACGCCGACATCCTGTTCGTGCACGACACCAACGCCGAGCAGAAGTTCGTCACCGACGGCTTTGCCAAGGAGCGCCGTGACGTCATGTACAACGACTTCGTGCTCGTGGGCCCGAAGTCCGACCCCGCGCAGACCCGCGGCAACGACATCGTCGCGGCCCTGAAGAAGATCGCCGCAGCGGGCCAGCCGTTCGTCTCACGCGGGGACCGCAGCGGCACGCACGCCGCCGAGCTGCGGCTGTGGAAGGCCACCGGCGTGGACGTGGCCGCCGCACGCACGACCTGGTACAAGGAGTGCGGCTGCGGCATGGGCCCGGCGCTGAACATCGGCTCGTCGACCAACGGCTACGTGCTGACCGACCGCGGGACCTGGCTGAACTTCAAGAACCGCGGCGATCTGACCATCCTCGTCGAGGGCGACCGCACGCTGTTCAACCAGTACGGCGTGCTCGTCGTCGATCCCGCACGCCACCCCCACGTGAAGGCCGACCTGGCGCAGAAGTTCGCCGATTGGGTCGTCTCCCCGGCCGGCCAGGCGACGATCGCCGACTACAAGATCGGCGGGGAGCAGCTCTTCTTCCCCAACGCCAAGCGTTGATCCGCCACCGCCTTCGCCCGCGCGTGCAGCCACGGCCGACAATGCCGGCATGAAGGATCGTGGCGTTCACCTGCAGTACAGCTTCCAGCCGCGCAGCCAGCGCGGCGCACAGGTCCACAACCCGCTGTTCGAGCTGCTCTCGGCGATCGCCGAGCACGGCTCCATCCTGCACGCGGCCAAGGCCATGGGCGCGTCCTACCGGCACGTCTGGGGCGCGTGCAAGCACTGGGAGGGCGTGCTCGGCGAGCCGCTGCTGCACTGGGCACAGGGGCAGCCGGCGCGGCTGACGCCCTTCGCCGAGCGGCTGCTGTGGGCCGAGAAGCGCGCCCGCTCGCGCCTGGTGCCGCACATCGAGGCCCTGCGCGCGGAGCTCGAGCGCGTGCTGGCCGAGGCGCTTGACGGCGATCAGCAGGTCCTCTCGGTGCATGCCAGCCACGACCTGGCGCTGCCGCTGCTGCGCGAGTTCGCCGCCGCCCCCGGTCAGCCCGACGGGCAGCGCCTGCACATCGAGCTCAAGTTCACGGGCAGCATGGACGCGCTGCGCGCACTGGCCGCAGGCCGCTGCGCGGTGGCGGGCTTTCACGTGCCGCCGCTGACCGACTCGCGCACGCTCTACGCACGCGCGCTCAAGCCCCTGCTCGAGCCCGGGCGCCACAAGCTCATCGGCTGCATGCATAGACAGCAGGGCCTGCTGGTCGCCAGGGGCAATCCGCTGCAACTGCGCAACATGGGTGACGTTGCCACACAAGGCGCACGCTTCGTGCAGCGCCAGCAGGGCTCGGGCACGCGGCTGCTGGTCGATCACCTGCTGGCCGAGCAGGGCCTCGATGCGGGTGATCTGGCGGCAGCGGACGCCCCCACCGAAGACAGCCACGTGGCGGTGGCGGCGGCGGTCGCCTCGGGGCTTGGCGATTGCGCGCTGGGCATCGCCGCCGCTGCCGAGGACTTCGGACTGGACTTCGTGCCGCTGGTCGAGGAGGAGTATTTCCTGGTCTGCCTCACGCCCACCCTCGAGCAGCCCGCGGTGCAGACGCTGCGCCGGCGTCTGCGCAACGCGCGCTGGGCCGAACTGCTGGCCACCCTGCCCGGCTACCGCGCGGCGAGTGCCGGCCAGGTGCTGTCACTTACCCGCGCCCTGCCTTGGTGGCACTTTCGCGCCCCGAAACCGGCCCGGGCGCCTCGAACCTGATGGACCGTGCAAAATGCGGCGTCCTCATTGCAGTATCGAGACATGGTCTTGCCCCCCACGATCACCCTGGTCGACGACGACGAGGTCTATCGCGAACACCTGGCCGAACACCTGCGCCGCCAAGGCGCGCAGGTTCGCAGCTTCGCTGACGGCAACCATCTGCTGGCAGCCAGCGAGCCCTTCGCCGACACCTTCTATGTCCTGGACCTCATGCTGCCGGGCATCGGCGGCGAGGAACTGATCCGCATCCTGCGCCTGCGCAGTGAAGCCGGTGTGCTGGTGGTCACCGGCAAGGCCGAGAGCGGCGTGTTCGAGAACGTGCTCACCGCCGGCGCCGACATGCACCTGGCCAAGCCGGTCAGCCTGCAGCAGATCACGCTGGCCATCGAGGCCGTCTGGCGCCGCATCGAGACCCAGCGCCTGCAGGCCCGCCGCGCCTGGACGCTGGATGTCGCACGCCAGCGGCTGACAGCGCCCGATGGCGAGGTCATCGACCTGGCCGAGAACGACGTCGCCATCCTCTCGTGCTTCCCGAACGCGCCAGGCGGGGTGGTCGAGCGCAAGCTGCTCTGCGAGCGCCTGGACCGCCCGGTGCTCGACACCTCCGACAACGGCCTGCACGCGATGATCTACCGGCTGCGCCGGCGCATCGAGAAGGCCACCGGCGCCGTCGTGCCGCTGCAGTCCCAGTCGCGCGTGGGCTACGTCTTCAAGGCGCCGATCCGCTTCCTCGATCGGAGCTGAGCGCCGCCGCGGGCGCCCCACCGCGCACGATGCGATTCATCCACGCCATCTACATCGCCTGCGGCACGCTCTACCTGGCGATGCCGATGATGGTGTGGGTGCTGTTGCACCAGCGACACCCGTTGCGCCCGCTGCGCCTGTGGTGCACCGGCGCCCTGCTGTTGCCGATCGGGATGGTGCTGCAGGGCTCGCGCAGCTTCGTGCCCGAGCTCACCGCCACCGTGCCCGCGGCGCAGGCCTTCATCTATGCCGGCGCCGCGCTGCACCTGGCTGCGCTGCGACTGGAGGCGCAGCAGCCGCCGCACCTGGCGCGCCTGCTGTTGGTCAGCGCGGCAGCAGTGGGCCTGCTGGCACTTGTCGAGTACGGCTTTGGGCCGCTCCCGCGTGGGGCCCTCGAGAACCTGATGCCGGCGCTGTTCGCGATCGCCCTGGCCGGCGTCACGCACCGACTGGCACGCGCACGCGGCAGCCGCAGTGCGCGGCTGCTGATGGCGCTCTACCTCTTCGACGCGCTCGTGCTGCTGGCACGCATGACGCAGCGCCTGCTGCTGCTGCCGCACGATCTGACCGCGGGCCCGGACTTGCCGTTCACGGTCGCGGCCGTGCTGCTGCTGGTGAGCGCCATCGCCTCCAACGTCGGCTACATCGGCCTGGCGCTGGACCGTGCACGTCGCCGTGAATTCGAGCAGCAGCAGATGCTGCAGGGCATGCACCAGCAGCAGGTCCTGCTCGAGGCCACGGCGCGCGGGCGTGAGATGGTCGCCGGCGAGCGGGCCCGCACGACGCGGCTGCTTGCACACGAGGTGCGCCAGCCGCTGCACAACGCGGCGGTGTCGCTGCAGCAGGCCCTGGCCACGCTCGAGGGCAGCGACGACCGGCGCGCCTCGGCCAAGGCCATCGCACAGGCGCAGGAGGTGATACGCACGGTCAGCGCAACGCTGGACAACACCGTGGCCGCGACGACCTTGCTGACCGGGCCGGAGGCCGTGCCGACCATCGACACCGACCTGCCGCTGCTGCTCGAGCTGTGCCTGGGCGACCTCCCCCCGCAGGCGCGCCAGCGCGTGCGCATCGACTACCGGGCCGACGCGCGCAGCGCGCAGCTGGAGCCCACGCTGTTGCGCCTGGCTCTGCGCAACCTGCTCGACAACGCGACCCTGTATGCGCCCGCACCGACGCCGGTGCTGCTGCGCGTGCTCGACAGCGACCAGCCGCTGGCGCTGGTGATCGAGGTCGTCGACGAGGGCCCGGGCATTCCCCCGGCGCTGCGGGAGCGCGTCTTCGACGAGGGCCAGCGCGGCGACCAGCCGACCGTGCCCGGCCACGGCCTGGGTCTGTTCGTGGTGCGCCGCGTCGCCCAGCTGCACGGCGGGCAGGCACAGTACCTGCCCAATGCGCCACACGGCGCCATCCTGCGCCTGACCCTGCCGCAGGCCGACCCGGGTTGGACTTGAGCGCGCTTCAGGTCGACGCCGCGGTGGCGCCGCGGCCGACGAAGACCGGCTCGGGAATGCGCCAGCCATAGCGCGCGGCGGTCAGCTCGGCGAGGATGGAGACGGCGATCTCCGGCGGCGTGCGTGCGCCGTTCTTCAGCCCGACGGGGCCGTAGAGCGGCGCCAGCTCGGCCTCGGTGAAGCCGAAGTGCTCGGCCAGGCGTTGCTTGCGCCTGGCCTGGTTGGCACGCGAGCCGATCGCGCCGACGTAGAACGCCTCACTGCGCAGCGCCTCCATCAGCGCCAGGTCGTCGAGCTTGGGGTCGTGCGTGAGCGCGATCACGGCCGTGTGCGCGTCGGGCGCGAGTGCACGCACGGCATCGTCGGGCATCTGCTGCGTGAGCGTGACGCCTGGCAATTCCGGGCGGTATTCCTCGCGCGGGTCGCAGACGGTGACCTGGTAGTCCAGCGCCAGGGCCATGCGCGCGAGGTACTGCGACATCTGCCCGGCGCCGACGATGAACAGCCGCCAGTGCGGGCCATGCGTGGTGACGAGGCGCTCGTCGTCGAGCTGCAGGACATCGGCACCGAGCGCCGGCGTGAGCGTGGCCACGCCATCCGCGCGCCGCAGTTCGCGCCGCACGCGCTCGCCCCGCTCGAGCGCAGCCAGCAGTTCCTCGACCCGACTGGCCTCGTGCAGGGGCTCCAGCAGCAGCTCCAGCGTGCCGCCGCAGGGCAGGCCGAAACGTGCCGCCTCGTCGCCACTGATGCCGTAGCGCACGCGCTCGACGCCGTGCGCCGCCAACGCCCCCGAGCGCACGCGGGCCACCAGATCGTCCTCGATGCAGCCGCCCGAGACCGAGCCGGCGATCTGGCCGTCGGCGCGCACCGCCACCAGCGCGCCGGCCGGGCGCGGCGCCGAACCCCAGGTCGAGGTGATCGTCCCCAGCACGACGGGCTGCTGCTGCCGCCACGCACACACCTGGCGCAGGACATCGAGATCGACGTTGTCCATGGTCCTTCTCCCCGCCATGACACCCCGGCCACGGCCCGCCCACGATAGCCCATCGCACCGCCCAGGCCTGACCGTGACCGCGGGTTTTGCCTTATGCAGGCCAATTCATAAGCGTTTGTGAGAGCGAGTCAATTCCGGCTGCGCTGCCTAGGATCGGGCGCTCACCTACGGACGTTCCCCCACGGAGTCACCATGGCCCTGCTCACCTTGAAGGTCAACGGACGCGAGTTCACGCGCGACGTTGCGCCGCAGACCCTGCTCGTCGAGTTCATCCGCGAACACCTGCGCCTGACCGGCACCCACGTCGGCTGCGACACCTCGCAGTGCGGCGCCTGCACCGTGCATGTCAACGGGCATGCCACCAAGAGCTGCAACATGCTGGCCCTGCAGGCGCAGGGCGCCGAGGTGACGACCATCGAGGGCCTGGCCGCCGCCGACGGCACGCTGCACCCGATGCAGGCCGCCTTCCGCGCCTGCCACGGCCTGCAGTGCGGCTTCTGCACGCCGGGCATGGTGATGAGTGCGGTCGACCTGGTGCAGCACCACGACTGCTCCAGCGAGGCCAAGGTGCGCGAGGGCCTGGAAGGCAACCTCTGCCGCTGCACCGGCTACCACAACATCGTCAAGGCCGTGCAGCAAGGCGCAGCCGCAATGAAGTGACGCCCGCCCCGACCTGGAGGACCACACCATGAACGCACCCGAGGCCGGCTTCGTCGGCAAGTCCATCGAGCGTCGCGAGGACGTCCGCTTCCTGACCGGTCGCGGCCAGTACACCGACGACCTGTCGCTGCCCGGCCAGACCCATGGCGCCTTCCTGCGCTCGCCGCACGCCCATGCCCGCATCAGGCAGCTGGACACCACGGCCGCGGCCAAGGCCCCCGGCGTGCTCGCCGTCTTCACCGGCGAACACTTCAAGGCGGTCGGCGGTCTGCCCTGCGGCTGGCAGATCAACAACCTGGACGGCAGCCCGATGAAGGAGCCACGCCACCCCATCCTCGCCGACGGCAAGGTGCGCTACGTGGGCGACCGCGTCGCCCTGGTCGTCGCCGAGACGCAGGAACAGGCCAAGGCCGCGGTGGCCCTCATCGAGGCCGACTACGAGGTCCTGCCCGCGGTCGTCGACCCCGCCACCGTGGGTAGCGCCAGCGCGC
>JADZCL010000354.1 GCA_020851615.1 Rubrivivax sp. | reverse complement strand
CTCGCACCGCTCCACAACGGCAACAAGCCTGCGCACAGCAGGCTCTGGAATCGACGTCGTCTCATGCCTGGCTCCCTTCGCTCACCACCCGGCTGAAGAGCCGCTCGAAGTTGCGGCTCGTCTGCTGCGCGACCTCTTCCAGCGGCAAGCCCTTGATCGCCGCGACCTGCTGCGCGACGTACGGCACCCAGGCCGGCGTGTTGAGCTTGCCGCGATGGGGCGCCGGGGCCAGGTAGGGCGAGTCTGTCTCGATCAGCAGGCGGTCCATGGGCACCAGCGCGGCCACCTCGCGCAAGTCCTGGGCGTTGCGAAACGTCAGGATGCCGGAGAAGGATATGTAGAAGCCCATCTCCAGTGCGGCGCGCGCGACCTCGCGCGTCTCGGTGAAGCAGTGGAAGACGCCCCCAACGCGGCCCTGCCCTTCTTCGTGCAGCAGGCCCAGCGTGTCGGCGCTGGCGCTGCGCGTGTGCACGACCAGCGGCAGTCCGCTTGCGCGTGCCGCACGGATGTGCACGCGAAAGCGCTCGCGTTGCCAGGCCATGTCGGCGACCGTGCGCGCGCCCAGCCGGTAGTAATCCAGGCCGGTCTCGCCGATGCCGACCACGCGCGGGCGGCAGCCAAGCACAAGCAGCTCGTCGAGCGTCGGCTCGTGCCCGCCCTCGGTGTCCGGGTGCACGCCCACCGTCGCCCAGAGCGCCTCGTGCGCCAGCGCCAGGGCGTGCACGGTCTCGAATTCCTCGATTGCCGTGCAGATGCACAGCGCGCGGTCCACGCGGGCGGCCTGCATCTCGCGCAGGATCGTGTCCACCCGCGAGTGCAGCTCGGGAAAGCTCAGGTGGCAATGCGAATCGACGAACATGCGGCAGCCTGCGCCCGCGCCACGGGCGACCTCAGATCGTTTGCGTGGGCTTGGCCGAGGAAATGGCGGTGCCCAGGATCTCCTCGATGCGCAGCTTGAGCGCGCGCGTCTTCTCGTCGGCCGGGAAGCGCACGCCAACCCCCTGCGTGCGCCCACCCGAGGCGTTGGCCGGCGTGACCCACGCGACCTTGCCGGCGACCGGATAGCGCTGCGGGTCCTCGGGCAGCGTCAGCAGCAGGTAGATGTCCTCGCCCAGGCGGTAGTCGCGCGTGGTCGGCACGAACAGGCCGCCGTCGGCCAGCACCGGCATATAGGCCGCGTAGAGCGCTCCCTTCTCGCGAAAGACGAGCTGCATCACGCTCGGGCGCCCGGCTGCGCTTGCGCCGGCGGGAACCGCCGCGGCAGCTGGGATGCCACCCCCTGTCACCGCGGGGGAGCCTGACTTGGGCAGCGGACTGTCACTCATCAAGGTGAGTGTATCGGAGCCCCTGTGCGACACGGGTGTGGCCGGTGCCTCGGACTGCACAGGGTCTCATGGATCGAAGCGACCCTGCCAGGCGCTGGCGGTTCGGGCGAGCAGGCTGTCGACGAGCAAGCCCTCGTGCCAGGGATGGTCGGCGTGGCGCGCAATGCGCGCGAGCTCCCGACTCCACAGTGCAAGTGCTTCACTTGCCGCCGGTGCGGCCAGTGCAGCCTCCGGGAAAAAGCGCGGCGATGCACCGGCGGCCAGGATCAGGCCGTCGTGACAGATCTTCTGCAGCACGTCGATCAGGGTCGGCAGCGGCAGACTGCCCAGCGCACCGGGCTGCCGCTGCAGCACGGCGGCCGGCAAGGCCTGCCAGCGTGCGGCATCCAGGCCTGCCGCAGCAAGATCCCGTGCATCCAGCGGCCGGCCCGAGCACGCGGCCAACAGCGTGGCCGGCTCAGCCAGGCCCTGCGCCCGCAGCCAGTCCATGGCGACCGCGGGTGCAGGCGGGGTCAGGCGCAGTACCTGGCAGCGGCTGCGTACGGTAGGCAGAAGGCGTGCGGGCTCGGCTGCCGTCAGCAGCAGCCGCACGCCCGCTGGCGGCTCCTCGAGCGTCTTCAGCAGGGCACTGGCCGACTGCAGGTTCATTGCCGTTGCCGGATGCACGAGCACGACCTTGGCGCCGCCCCGAGAGGAAGTCCGCGCCGTCCAGTCGATCGCTGCGCGTACCTCGCCGATGCGGATCTGCCGGCTCGGCTTGCGCTTGCCGCCGGCGGCATCACTGCGCTCGCCCGCCGCACCATCGGGCAGGGGCAGGCCCTGGCGCAGCAACCACTCCTCGGGCAGCAGGCAGAACAGGTCGGGATGCACTCCGCCGGCCAGCAGGCGGCAGGACTCACATTCGCCGCAGGGGCTGGACCGCTGCGGCGGCGCTTCGCACAGCCACTGGCTCACGATCCGCTGGGCACACTCGACGAGCCCATCGCCCAGGGCCCCATGCAGCAGCAGCGCGTGCGCATGGGCCAACGCCTGCGCGCGCGCGAGCACCGGGTCCAACCAGGGCAATGGCGTGGCCACCGGGTCCGGCGTGCCGGCAGCTGCTGACACCTTCACCACCATCCGCGGGCTTCCAGTTGGGCCTGCACCTGTTTCCAGACTGCCTCGATGTCGCCTTGCGCATCGACTCGGCACAGCCGTGACGGTGCCGCCGCCGCGCGCGCTGCGTAAGCCGCACGCACACGCTCGAAGAAGGCAGCGTCCTGGCTCTCGAAGCGATCCGGCGCGCGTGCCGCCGCACGGCGTGCAGCGGCCAGTTCGGCCGGCAGGTCGAACCACAGCGTGAGGTCGGGCTGCAGGTCCTGCTGCACCCACGCCTCGAGCTGGGCCAGCGTCGCAAGGCAGAAGCCTCGCCCACCACCCTGGTACGCAAAGCTGGCATCGGTGAAGCGGTCGCAGATGACCGTCTTGCCGGCTGCCAGGGCCGGCTCGATCACGCGGCCGACATGGTCGCGCCGCGCAGCAAAGACGAGCAGCGCCTCGGTCAATGCAT
>JADZCL010000353.1 GCA_020851615.1 Rubrivivax sp. | reverse complement strand
TCCGAGACCCACGTCGGCCTGCGCATCATGGCCGAGCGTGCACAGCGCCTGGGCGCCACGCTGCAGGTCCAGTCCAGGCCCGGCGCGGGCACGACGGTCACGCTGCAACTGCCCGGTGTGGGCGCGGGGGCGGAGGGCGTGCCCGTCGTGGCTGGCGCTGCAGCCGTCGAGGCGACGCTTGGGGCAGCATGAGCGACAAGGCCGACCGCATCCGCCTGCTGGTGGTCGACGACCACACGCTCTTTCGGCGCGGCTTGATCGCGCTGCTGGCGGCCGACGACGGCGTCTGCGTCGTCGGTGAAGCGGGGGACGCCGGCGAGGCGCAGCGCAGGGCACAGGCGCTGGCTCCCGACCTCATCCTGCTGGACAACCACCTGCCCGGCGTTCCCGGCGTCGTGGCGCTGCCGGCGCTGCAGGCTGCGGCGCCGGCAGCGCGCATCCTGATGCTCACCGTGAGCGAGGACGAGGACGATCTGGCGGCCGCGTTGCGCGCCGGCGCGGCAGGCTATCTGCTCAAGACCATCGACGGCGATGCGCTCTCGGCGGCGCTGCGCCGGGCCGTCGCCGGCGAGGCCGTGATCGCGCCGGAGCTGACCGGCAAGCTCGTCGCCGCGTTGCGCCATGCCGAGCTGCCGGCCCGCGACCCCGCCGTCGAGGCGGCCGCAGGCCCAGGTGCGCTGACGCCGCGCGAGACCGAGATCCTCACCGAGATCGGTGGCGGCGCCAGCAACAAGGAGATCGCGCGCCGCCTGGCGATCGCCGAGTCGACCGTGAAGATCCACGTCCAGCACCTGCTGCGCAAGCTCGAGGTGGGCTCGCGCGTGCAACTGGCGGTGATCGCCAAGACGCGCGGCCTGGTTTGAGCTGACGCAAGCAGCGCGCACACCGCGCGACCCCTAGTTCTTCCGGACGATGGCCGATCGCGGTGCCATCGTTCTTCTGCCGTGAGGCGGGCGCCGCACAGACGGATGGCCGCGCAGCGCTGTCCTTCCTAGCATCGGCTGCAAGCCTTTGCAGGAGGGGACATGAGGAGCAAGCAGAGTCAGGCGCTGTCGGTGCTGGTGGTCAGTACGCTGGCCTTCACCGTCTGCTTCATGGTGTGGATGATGTTCGGCGTCATCGGCATCCCGTTGAAGAAGCAGCTCGGCCTGAACGCCACCGAGTTCGGCCTGCTGACGGCCACGCCGGTGCTCACGGGCTCGCTGATCCGCGTGCCCCTGGGCATCTGGACCGACCGCTACGGCGGTCGCATCGTGATGACCGTCCTGATGGCGGCGACTGTGCCGGCGATCTGGCTGATGGCCTACGCGACGCAGTACTGGCAGTTCCTCGTCATCGGGCTCTTCGTCGGGCTGGCCGGCGGCTCGTTCTCGGTGGGCACGCCCTACGTCGCACGCTGGTTCCCGAAGAACCGGCAGGGCTTTGCGATGGGGGTCTACGGTGCCGGCAATTCGGGTGCGGCGGTGAACAAGTTCGTCGCCCCGGGGCTGGTCGTGGCCTTCGGCTGGGCCATGGTGCCCCAGGTCTATGCCGCGGTGATGCTGGGCACGCTGATCCTGTTCTGGCTCTTCAGCCACAGCGATCCGGCGCACCGCGTCAGTGCGAACGTGCGCTTTGCCGACCAGCTCAAGCTGCTGAAGGATCCGCGCGTGCTCAAGTACTGCCAGTACTACAGCATCGTGTTCGGCGGCTACGTCGCTTTAAGCCTGTGGATGGTGCAGTACTACGTCGGCGAGTACGGCCTGGAGATCCGCACCGCGGCGCTTCTGGCGGCCTGCTTCTCGCTGCCCGGGGGCGTGCTGCGCGCCATCGGCGGCTGGCTCTCCGACCGGCACGGCGCGCATAAGGTCACCTGGTGGGTGATGTGGGTGAGCTGGATCTGCCTGTTCCTGCTCTCCTATCCGCAGACCGACTTCACGGTCCTCACCGTCAACGGGCCCAAGACCTTCCACATCGGCCTCAACGTCGTCGCCTTCACGCTGCTGATGGCGCTGCTGGGCGTGGCCTGGGCCTTCGGCAAGGCCAGTGTCTTCAAGTACATCAGCGACGAATACGTCGACAACATCGGCGCGGTCAGCGGCATCGTCGGCCTGGCCGGTGGCCTGGGGGGCTTCGTGCTGCCCATCCTCTTTGGCGTGCTCATGGACCTCACCGGCGTGCGCTCCTCGGCCTTCATGCTGATGTACGGCGTGGTCTGGGTGTCGCTGATCTGGATGTACTGGACCGAGGTCCGCCGCACCGAACTGATGGGCCGCAACGCACCGCCGGCGCCCTTCTCCAAGTCGTTCGCGCGCTGAGCGCGGCGCTGCACGAACCTGAGCAAACACGAGGAATACCGACCATGAAGCCGCCCCCTTCTGCCGGCGCGCCGCCGGGCCCCAGCCACGGCGCCGACATCACCGACTGGCGCCCCGAGGACGAGGCCTTCTGGGAGAGCACCGGCAAGCGCATCGCCTACCGCAACCTGTGGATCTCGGTGCCGGCGCTGCTGTGCGGCTTCGCGGTCTGGGGCATGTGGGGAATCATCGCGGTGCAGATGCTCAACCTCGGGTTCCCGTTCACGCAGCCGGAGCTCTTCACCTTGACGGCGATCGCCGGCATTGCCGGCGCGACGATGCGCATCCCGTCGTCCTTCTTCATCCGCCTGGCCGGCGGGCGCAACACCATCTTCCTCACGACGGCGATGCTGCTGGCCCCGGCACTGGGCACGGGCATCGTGCTGCAGCACCCGGAGTGGCCGCTGTGGTCCTTCCAGCTGATGGCGCTGTGGTGCGGCGTAGGCGGGGGCAACTTCGCCTCGTCGATGTCCAACATCAGCACCTTCTTCCCCAAGCGTCAGCAGGGCACCGCGCTCGGGCTGAATGCGGGCCTGGGCAACTTCGGCGTCACGACCATGCAGATCGTCGTGCCGCTGGTGATGACGGTGCCGCTGCTGGGGGCGCTGGGCGGGGCGCCGGAGGTGCTGGTGAAGGAGAGCGGCTGGATCTTCGGCAAGATCGCCGCGGGCACGCAGACCTGGATCCAGAACGCCGGCTTCGCGTGGCTGTTCTCGCTCGTGCCGCTGTCCATCCTGTGCTGGTTCGGCATGAACAACCTGAAGACGATCTCGCCGGCCACCGGCAACCCGCTCGTCGCCTTCGTCAAGGTCACCTGGCTCTACACGCTGGCCTTCATTCCGGCCATCTTCGGCTTGTGGCTGTACCTGCCGCCGCCTACGGGCCTGGGCCTGATCAGCATGTGGCTGTCGATCCCGCTGGACATCGGGCTGGCGCTGCTCATCATGAAGCTGGCCGCCTTCGGCCCCATGAAGGAGGCGGTGACCAAGCAGTACGCGATCTTCAAGGACAAGCACACCTGGAGCCTGACGGCGCTCTACATCGTCACCTTCGGCTCCTTCATCGGCTTCTCGATGGCGCTGCCGCTGGCGATGAAGGTCATCTTCGACGTCGTGCACATCCCCGACGCCAACGGCGTCATGCAGCACAAGCAGCACAACCCGAACGCGCTGCCCATCCTGGCCTTCGCGTGGATCGGGCCCTTCGTGGGCGCCGCGGTGCGGCCCATCGGCGGCTGGATCTCCGACAAGTGGGGCGGCTCCATCGTCACCCAGATCATCTCGGTGGTGATGGTGGCGGCCTCGGTCGCGGTGGGCTACGTGATGAAGCTGGCCTACGCCTCACCCACGCCCGAGCAGTACTTCCCCGCCTTCCTGGGCCTGTTCCTGGTGCTGTTTGCCGCCAGCGGCATCGGCAACGGCTCGACCTTCCGCACCATCGGCGTGATCTTCGACCGTGAGCGCGCCGGCCCGGTGCTGGGCTGGACCTCGGCGGTGGCCGCCTACGGCGCCTTCGTCGCCCCCATCGTGATCGGCGAGCAGATCAAGGCCGGCACGCCGCAGCTGGCCATGTACGGCTTTGCCGTCTTCTACGCCGCGTGCCTGGTACTGAACTGGTGGTTCTACCTGCGCCGCAACGCCTACATCAAGAACCCGTGAGGACGCCGACATGAGCCACTTTCTCGACCGCCTGACCCACTTCGCCCAGCCCAGGGAGGCCTTTGCCGACGGCCACGGCCGCACCACCGGCGAGGACCGCACCTGGGAGGATGCCTACCGCGACCGCTGGGCGCACGACAAGATCGTGCGCAGCACGCACGGCGTGAACTGCACCGGCAGCTGTTCGTGGAAGGTCTACGTCAAGGGCGGGATCGTGACCTGGGAGACGCAGCAGACCGACTACCCGCGCACGCGCTGGGACCTGCCCAACCACGAGCCGCGCGGCTGTGCACGCGGGGCCAGCTACAGCTGGTACCTCTACAGCGCCAACCGCGTCAAGCACCCGATGGTGCGCGGGCGGCTGCTCAAGCACTGGCGGGCAGCGCGGCTCACGCATGGCCCGGTGGAGGCCTGGGCGGCGATCCAGGCCGACGCGGCCAAGCGGCGCGACTACCAGCAGCTGCGCGGCCTGGGCGGCTTCGTGCGCTCGAGCTGGGACGAGGTCAACGAGATCATCGCCGCGGCCAACGTCTACACCATCAAGACGCACGGGCCGGACCGCGTGATCGGCTTCTCGCCGATCCCCGCGATGAGCATGATCAGCTACGCCGCGGGCTCGCGCTACCTGTCGCTGATCGGCGGCGTGTGCATGAGCTTCTACGACTGGTACTGCGACCTGCCTCCGGCCAGCCCGCAGATCTGGGGTGAGCAGACCGACGTGCCCGAGAGTGCGGACTGGTACAACAGCCACTTCATCATCGCCTGGGGCTCCAACGTCCCGCAGACGCGCACGCCCGACGCGCACTTCTTCACCGAGGTGCGCTACAAGGGCACGAAGACGGTGGCGGTGACGCCAGACTACTCCGAGGTCGCCAAGCTGGCCGACCTGTGGATGCACCCCAAGCAGGGCACCGACGCGGCGGTGGCGATGGCCATGGGCCACGTCATCCTGAAGGAGTTCTACTTCGAGCGCCGCGCGCCGTACTTCGACGACTACGCGCGCCGCTTCACCGACCTGCCCATGCTGGTGCTGCTGGACGAGCAGACGCTGGCCGATGGGCGCAGCGCGCTGGTGCCGGGGCGTTATCTGCGCGCCAGCGACCTCGACGGCGCGCTGGGGCAGGACAACAACCCCGAGTGGAAGACGCTGGCCGTGGACACCTCGGGCCGCATCACGGTGCCCAACGGGTCGATCGGCTTTCGCTGGGGGGCGCCGGGACGCGGCGATGCCGGGCGCTGGAACCTCGAGGAGAAGGATGCGCGTGGCAGCGATGCGGTGCGGCTGCAGCTCTCGCTGCTGGAGGGCGCTGCGCCGGCGCACACCATCGCCGACGTGGCCTTCCCCTACTTCGGCGGCCAGCACAACCCGCACTTCACCGCCAACGAGCAGGGCGGCGACGTGCGGCGCATGCATGTCCCGGTCATGGAAGTCGAACTCGCCGGCGGCCGCCGCGTGCGCGTGGCCACCGTCTTCGACCTGCAGGCGGCGCAGTACGGCATCGACCGCGGCCTGGGCAGCGGTGCAGCGAGCTACGACGACGACGCGCCCTACACGCCGGCCTGGCAGGAGCGCATCACCGGCGTGCCGCGTGAGCAGATCATCACCGTGGCGCGCCAGTTCGCCGAGACCGCCGAGAAGACCGAGGGCCGTTCGATGGTGATCATCGGTGCGGCGATGAACCACTGGTACCACGCCGACATGAACTACCGCGGCGTCATCAACATGCTGATGCTGTGCGGCTGCATCGGCAAGAGCGGCGGGGGCTGGGCCCACTACGTCGGGCAGGAGAAGCTGCGTCCGCAGACGGGCTGGACGGCGCTGGCCTTCGCGCTGGACTGGATGCGTCCGCCGCGACAGCAGAACTCGACCAGCTTCTTCTACGCCCACACCGACCAGTGGCGCTACGAGAAGCTGACCATGGGCGAGGTGCTCTCGCCGCTGGCCGACAAGGCCGCTTACGCGGGCAGCGCGATCGACTTCAACGTGCGCGCCGAGCGCATGGGCTGGCTGCCCAGCGCCCCGCAGCTCGACCGCAACCCGCTGGCGCTGGCGCGTGAGGCCGCCGCTGCGGGTGTCGACGGCAAGGACTACGTCGTCCAGCAGCTCAAGGCCGGCAAGCTGGACTTCGCCTGCCACGACCCGGACGCCCCGCAGAACTGGCCGCGCAACATGTTCGTGTGGCGCTCCAACATCCTGGGCTCCTCCGGCAAGGGCCACGAGTACTTCCTCAAGCACCTGCTGGGCACGAGCAACGGCGTGCAGGGCAAGGACCTCGGGCCGCAGGAGGGCCGACCCAGCGAAGTGAAGTGGCACGAGCAGGCGCCCGAGGGCAAGCTGGACCTGCTGGTGACGCTCGACTTCCGCATGAGCACGACCTGCCTGTACAGCGACATCGTGCTGCCCACGGCCACCTGGTACGAGAAGAACGACCTCAACACCAGCGACATGCACCCCTTCATCCACCCGCTCTCGGCGGCCGTGGATCCGGCCTGGGAGGCGCGCAGCGACTGGGAGATCTACAAGGGCTTCGCCAGGAAGTTCAGCGAGGTGTGCATCGGCCACCTGGGCGTCGAGAAGGAGATCGTGCTGACGCCGCTGATGCACGACAGCCCCGGCGAACTCGGCCAGCCGCTGGACGTGCGGGACTGGAAGCGCGGGCAGTGCGAGCTGGTGCCGGGCAAGACGGCACCGGCGATCACGGTCATCGAGCGCGACTACCCCAACGTGTTCAAGCGCTTCACCGCGCTCGGGCCGCTGATGAACAAGGTCGGCAACGGCGGCAAGGGCATCGCCTGGAACACGCAGACCGAAGTCAGGCAGCTCGGCGAGTTGAACGGCGTCGTGCGCGAGGAGGGCGCCACCAAGGGCATGCCGCGCATCGTCACCGACATCGACGCCTGCGAGGTGGTGTTGCAGCTTGCCCCCGAGACCAACGGCCACGTGGCCGTCAAGGCCTGGCAGGCCTTGTCCGAAGCCACCGGGCGCGAGCACGAGCACCTGGCGCTCTATCGCGAGGACGAGAAGATCCGCTACCGCGACATCCAGGCGCAGCCGCGCAAGATCATCAGCTCGCCGACCTGGAGCGGCATCGAGAGCGAGAACGTCTCCTACAACGCCGGCTACACCAACGTGCACGAGCTGATCCCCTGGCGCACGCTCACCGGGCGCCAGCAGTTCTACCAGGACCATGCCTGGATGCTGGCCTTCGGCGAGGGCCTCTCGACCTACCGCCCGCCGGTTGACGTGAAGGCCACCGCGCCCATGCACGACAAGCGCAGCAACGGCAACCCCGAGATCCTGCTGAACTTCATCACGCCGCACCAGAAGTGGGGCATCCACTCGACCTACACCGACAACCTGATGATGCTCACGCTCTCGCGCGGGGGCCCCATCGTCTGGCTGTCGGAGGCCGACGCCAAACGCATCGGTGTGGCCGACAACGACTGGATCGAGCTCTTCAACGTCAACGGCGCGATCGCCGCGCGCGCCGTCGTCAGCCAGCGCGTCAAGGACGGCATGGTGATGATGTACCACGCGCAGGAGAAGATCGTGAACACGCCCGGCAGCGAGATCACCAACGTGCGCGGCGGCATCCACAACTCGGTGACGCGCATCGTGCTCAAGCCCACCCACATGATCGGCGGCTACGCGCAGTACGCCTACGGCTTCAACTACTACGGAACGATCGGCACCAACCGCGACGAGTTCGTCGTCGTGCGCAAGATGAAGAAGATCGACTGGCTGGACACCCCGGTGGCCGCCGAGCGCATCGTCGCCGTGCAGGCGCATGGAGAAAACGCATGAAAGTCAGAGCCCAAATCGGCATGGTGCTGAACCTGGACAAGTGCATCGGCTGCCACACCTGCTCGGTCACCTGCAAGAACGTCTGGACCAGCCGCCCCGGCATGGAATACGCCTGGTTCAACAACGTCGAGACCAAGCCCGGCATCGGCTACCCCAAGGAATGGGA
>JADZCL010000352.1 GCA_020851615.1 Rubrivivax sp. | reverse complement strand
GGCGGGTTGTCGATCACCAGCGCGCCGTCGACGTGCTGGAAGGACACGCTCTCGCCGTCGACGAGCAGGCGCAGGAGGGTGAGGCCTTCGCCGTGCAGGTGCAGCGGCAGGCCGGCGCTGCTGGCGCCGTTGCGCTGGATCTCCAGGCGGCTCGTGACGATGGTCTTGGCCGGTTCGAGGTCGAAAGTGAGTTCGACGCGCCGTATCCAGTAGGCCGGCGCGGCGTAGTCCTCGCGGCGGATCAGGGGGGCGGTGCCTTCACGCATGGGTGGGGTCTCGCAGGAGGGGTTCGAGGTCGAAGGCGGCGAGGTCGTGCGCCACGCCGATCAGGTTGGGGAAGGCCGCAAAGGCCTCCGCTGGCAGTGTCGTCGTGAGGGCGAAGGCGCGCATGCCGGCGCGCCGTGCGGCCTCGACGCCCAGTGGCGCGTCCTCGAGGACGAGGCAGTGCGCGCACTCGACCCCCAGGCGCGCGGCGGCGGCCAGGAAGATGTCGGGGTGGGGCTTGCCGCGCAGGCCGTCGGCGGGGCTGGTGATGGCCTGCACCCGCTCGCCCAGCGCAAAGCGGGTGAGCGCAAGCTCGATGTTGCCCGGTGGCGCGGCGGTGCAGATGGCGCACGCGACCCCGTGCGCAGCGGCGGCGGCCAGCAATTCGTGCGCACCGGGCACGAGCGTGAGCTGCGTGGCCGCCAGTTCGCGGTAGAGCGCTTCCTTGGCCTCGGCCATCGCGGCCCGTTGCAGCGCGTCGTGCTGCGGGAACAGGTCGGCCAGGATCTCGGCGTTGCTGCGGCCGGCGGTGGCCGCGAAGAAGCCGTCCTCGTCGAACGGCAGGCCCTGCTGCGCATGCCACAGGCGCCAGGATTCGTGGTGCAGCGGCATGCTGTGGATCAGCGTGCCGTCGAGGTCGAACAGCAGGGCGCGTACTGCGCTCATCACAGCCCCTGCTTGAGGCTGGCGACGATGAAGCCGTCGAGGTCGCCGTCGAGCACCTTCTGCGTGTTGCTGATCTCCACGCCGGTGCGCAGGTCCTTGATGCGGCTCTGGTCGAGCACATAGCTGCGGATCTGGTGGCCCCAGCCGACGTCGGTCTTGCTGTCCTCGAGCTTCTGCTGCTGCTCGCGCTGCCGGTGCATCTCGTGCTCGTAGAGGCGGCTGCGCAGCATGGCCCAGGCCTCCTCGCGGTTGCGGTGCTGCGAGCGGTCGTTCTGGCACTGCACGACGATCCCGGTGGGCGCGTGCGTCAGGCGCACGGCCGAGTCGGTCTTGTTGATGTGCTGGCCGCCGGCGCCGCTGGCGCGGTAGGTGTCGGTGCGTACGTCGGCCGGGTTGATCTCGATCTCGATCGAATCGTCGATCTCGGGGTAGACGAACAGGCTCGCGAACGAGGTGTGGCGCCCGCCCGAGGAGTCGAAGGGGCTCTTGCGCACGAGGCGGTGCACGCCGGTCTCCGTGCGCAGGTGCCCGTAGGCGTAGTCGCCCTCGATCTTCAGGCTGGCGCTGCGGATGCCCGCCACGTCGCCTTCGGTCTCTTCGAGCACCTCGGCCTTGAAGCCCTTGCGCTCGCAGTAGCGCAGGTACTGGCGCAGCAGCATCGCGGCCCAGTCGCAGGCCTCGGTGCCGCCGGCGCCGGCCTGGATGTCGACGAAGCAGTTCAGCGGGTCGGCCGGGTTGGCGAACATGCGGCGGAACTCGAGCTGCTCGACGGTCTCGCGCAGCTCGGCCGCTTCGGTCTCGATCGCCGCCAGGCCGTCGAAGTCCTCGTCGGCGCGGCTCAACTCGTAGAGCTCGGTGTTGTCGGCCAGGTTGCGGACAAGGTGATCGATGGTCTGCACCACCGTCTCCAGGGTCTTCTTCTCGCGGCCCAGTTCCTGGGCACGCTTGGGCTCGCTCCAGACCGCGGGGTTCTCGAGTGCGGCGTTGACCTCGTTCAGCCGCAGGGCCTTGCGGTCGTAGTCAAAGATACCCCCGGAGCTGCTCGGTGCGATCGCTCAGGTCGGCGAGCAGCGTGCCGATCGAGTTGATGTGTTCGATGTCCATCGGGATGGTCTGGCGTGCAGCAGGCCCGCCGTCAATGCGGAAAACCGCGCATTCTCACATGGGTCACCTGCACCTGCAGCGCACCTGCAAGCGGCTTTGCCGCCGGCGGCGCTCAGGCCAGGAAGTCGAGCAGCGCCTGCGCCAGCGCAACCGGCTGCACGTGATGCACCATGTGTCCGCAGTCCGAAAGCACGAGCTTGCGCACCGAAGCGCCCACGCTGGCCAGGCGTTGGTGGAACTCGGTGCGCGGGTAGCGTGTGCCCCACCAGCGGTCGGTGTCGCTGTCGGCCCCTTCGACCCACAGCAGCGGCGCGCGGATGCGCTGCCAGCAGGCCAGCACTTCATCGACCTGGTAGAGCACGGGGTTGACGCGCTTGTGGGCTGGATCGGCACGCAGAGCGAAGCCGCCGCCCGGTGCCGCCTGCGCCCAATGCGGGGCCAGCCAGGCCGCGTGGTCCGGCGGCAGGAACGGGTCATTGGCACACAGGCGGTCGGCCACGGCGGCCAGGCTCGGATAGGGGCGCAACCGGGCCGGCGTCTGCAACTCGTCCAGCCACTGCGCCAGGCGTTCGGGAGCCTGCGCGGACTCGGCGCGTGGCATGCCGAAGCCCTCGAGGTTGACGAGGCGGCGCACGCGCGCGGGGCGCACGCCTGCGTAGAGCATCGCCACGTTGCCGCCCATGCTGTGGCCGAGGAGGTCGACTGCGCCGGTGGGCGCCAGGCGCTGCAGCAGCGCATCCAGGTCCCCGAGGTAATCGGGGAACCAGTAGCTGTCGGCGGGCGCAGCCTCGCTGCGGCCGAAACCGCGCCAGTCGGGTGCGACGATGAAGCGCCGCGGCCCCTCGAGCGCATGCAGCGCGTCGACGAGGAACTGGTAGGAGGCGCCAGTGTCCATCCAGCCGTGCAGCAGCACGAGCGGCGGGCAGGCGGGGCTGGCCAGGCTGGCGTCGCCCCAGCAGAACAGGTGAGCGCGCAGGCCGCGCAGCGGCTCGAAGCGGCTTTCACTCGTTCGACGGGGTGTGTATTCAGGGCCAGCCATCGCGCCGGCGATTGTGCCGCGCGGCAGAGCGCGGGCCCGCCGGGCGCGCGGACTTGATGCAGCGCATGCGGCCGGCAAAAAGCGTGGCAGTCCGTCCAGTCGCGCTCTATACTCATAATGAGAATGACTCGCATTGACGGAAGAATCATGAACCGGACCTTGTTTGCAGCACGGGCTGCCCGATGGCTGGCCGCGGGCGCGCTCGCCGCGTTGACCCTGTCGCCGGCCCTGGCCGCCGAGACGCCGATCGGCAAGCCGCACCTGGAGGGCGGACTCGAGGTGGCTG
>JADZCL010000351.1 GCA_020851615.1 Rubrivivax sp. | reverse complement strand
TGCCGGTCCCGGGGCGCGGGCGCGCGTCTCAGCGAAAGCGTGACTGCGGCACCGTGGCCACCGACGGGGGCAGCGTGCCAAGGTAGTTCGCAATCGCCTTCAGCTCGGCGTGCTTGAACTGCTGCACCTGGGCGGCCATGATGGCGTTGCCGCGCCCCACGCGCGGGTTGCCCTCGATCTGGTAGGACTTGAGCGCGACGTAGAGGTAGTCGCGGTACTGGCCCGCCAGCTTGGGGTAGCTCGGGTCGATGGGCTTGTTGAACTCGGCCCCGTGGCAGGACGCGCAATTGCCCTTGGTGAGCAGTTCCTGCACGGCCGCAGGCGGGGCCGGCACTGCGGCCACCGTCTTCACCGAACCCTGGCCCTGCTGCTCGTAGTAGGCCGCGAGGTCGGCCATGTCCTTCTCGCCGAGTGTCGTGGCGATGGCGCGCATCGTGGGGTGCTTGCGCTCGCCCTTCTTGTAGGCCAGGAGCGCGTTCTCGAGGTACTTGGCATTCTGGCCGGCGATCATCGGCACGCGGTGCACCTCGGGGAAGCTCGCCTTGTAGTCGACGATGCCGTGGCAGCCGATGCACATCTGCGCCTTCTGCGCACCGGCTGCGGCGTCCTGCGCCATTGCGGCCGGGGTCATGGATGCAAGACCGGCCAGTGCCAGCAGGAGGGGGATCGGGTTGGGCATGTCGGCAGCAGCGGTGGTTGAAGACGACGTGGCCGGCAAAGCGTCGGCCCTGACCTAGCGCTGTGCATCGCGCCAAGCATTGATACAGCGCAGAAGTATAGGGGTTCAGAACCAAAAACAGGGCCCGCTTATACTGGGTTCAATACCAGTATCCAGACCGCCGAAGATGAGATTCCAGGGTTCCGACCAATATGTGGCCACGCAGGACCTGATGCTGGCCGTCAACGCCGCCGTCACCCTGCAGCGCCCGCTGCTCGTCAAGGGCGAGCCCGGCACCGGCAAGACGATGCTGGCCGAGGAAGTCGCCGCAGCGATGCAGATGCCGCTGCTGCAGTGGCACATCAAGAGCACGACCAAGGCGCAGCAGGGCCTGTACGAATACGACGCCGTGAGCCGCCTGCGCGACAGCCAGCTCGCCGACGCCGACAGCGCGCAGAAGGTGCGCGACATCCGCAACTACATCGTGCAGGGCGTGCTCTGGCAGGCCTTCACCGCCGAGCAGCCGGTGGTGCTGCTGATCGACGAGATCGACAAGGCCGACATCGAGTTCCCCAACGACCTGCTGCGCGAGCTCGACCGCATGGAGTTCTACGTCTACGAGACGCGCGAACTGATCCGGGCACGGCATCGACCGATCGTCTTCATCACCTCCAACAACGAGAAGGAGCTGCCCGACGCCTTCCTGCGCCGCTGCTTCTTCCACTACATCAAGTTCCCCGATGCCGAGACGATGCAGCGCATCGTCGACGTCCACTTCCCCGGCCTGAAGAAGGAGTTGCTCGGCGCGGCGCTCAAGACCTTCTACGACGTGCGCGGCCTGCCCGGGCTGAAGAAGAAGCCCTCGACCTCGGAGCTGCTGGACTGGCTCAAGCTGCTGGTGGCCGAAGACATCCCGCTGCAGGCGCTGCAGAGCAAGGACGACAAGGTCGCCGTGCCGCCGCTGGTGGGTGCGCTGCTGAAGAACGAACAGGACGTGACGCTGTTCGAGAAGCTCGTCTTCATGCAGCGCCACAACCGCTGAGCCTGCCGCGAGCCGACCCGATGGCGAACTGGCTGACGCCGACCACGCTGCAGGGCGCGCACGCGCGGCTGCTGCCGCTGGCCCCGGCGCACCTGGACGGCCTGCGCGAGGCCGCAGGCGACGGTGCGCTGTGGCAGCTCTGGTACACGAGCGTGCCCACGCCGCAGGGCATGGCCGCGGAGATCGAACGCCGCCTGCGGCTGCAGGAGCAGGGTCAGATGCTGCCCTTCACGGTCGAGGACGCCGGCGGCCGCATCGTCGGCATGACGACCTTCATGAACGTCGACGCGACGAACCGCCGCGTCGAGATCGGCAGCACCTGGTACGCCGCCTCGGCGCAGCGCAGCGCGCTCAACACGCAGTGCAAGCGGCTGCTGCTGGCGCACGCCTTCGAGACGCTGTCGTGCATTGCGGTCGAGTTCCGCACGCATCGGCTGAACACCCAGAGCCGGCGCGCCATCGAACGCCTGGGCGCGCAGCTGGACGGCATCCTGCGCGCGCACCAGCAGGGGCCCCAGGGCACGCTGCGCGACACCGCCGTCTACAGCATCACAGCCGGCGAGTGGCCCACGGTGCGCACGCACCTGGATTGGCAGCTCCAGAAGCCGCGCTGATCCACACACCCCCCGATGTGCCGGCAACCCCGGCGCCGCCCTCATGGCCAAGAAGAAGCCCCTCGACGTCGAAACCCTCTGGCGCATCGAGCGCCTGGGTGCGCCCAGCCTGTGCCCCGACGGCGCGCAGGCGGTGGCCGCGCTCACGCGCCATTCCATGGACGACAACAGCAGCCGCAGCACGCTGTGGCTGCTGTCGACGCTGGGCGGCGCGCCGCGCGCCCTCACCCAGTGCGGCGACAAGGACGGCCAGCCTCAGTGGAGCCCGCGCGGCGACCGCATCGCCTTCGTCGCCAAGCGCGAGCAGCAGGGCCACAAGGACGAGCAGCCGCAGATCTACCTGATCGCCCCCGATGGCGGCGAGGCCGAGCGCGCCGCCACCGTGGCTACCGGCGCACAGGCGCTGCGCTGGCTGCCCGATGGCAGCGGGCTCCTGTTCATCTCCTGGGTCTGGCCGGGCCTCTCCGGCGAGAAGGCGCAGGCCAAGGCGCTGGCCGAACAGGCCGGCAGGAAGGAAAGCGGCTACGCCACCAGCCAAACGCAGTACCGCCACTGGGACCAGAACCTGCCCGCCGGCCGTGAGCCGATGCTGCACCTGCTGCAACCCGGGCAGCAAGGCCGGCCCGCGCGCGTGCGCAACCTCATGCAGGGCAGCGGCTTCAGCCTGCAACGCCACGAGCCGGGCACGAACAGCTTCGACGTCAGCCCCGATGGCCGCCGCGTGGCCTTCGCCTTCGATCCGCACGCCGACAAGCGCATCGAGAACCGGCACGCGATCGCCGAGCTGGACCTCGCCAGCGGCCGCTTCGAGGTCATCCTGCGCGACGCCGACTGGCACTTCGGCGCCCCGCGCTACAGCCC
>JADZCL010000350.1 GCA_020851615.1 Rubrivivax sp. | reverse complement strand
TTGTGGATGGACTCGAAGTTCTCGACGTCCACCGCATAGCGACCGATGCGCGTGTCCTGGTTCAGGCGCAGTGCCACGTCGCGCACCAGGTCTTCGACGAACTTGGGGTTCTCGTAGGCACGCTCGGTGATCCACTTCTCGTCGGCGCGCTTGAGCATGGGCCAGATTTCGCTGCTGGCCGACTCCTCGGCAAAACGCACCAGCTCGTGCCACTCGACGGACTGCAGCAGCTCCACACGGATCGTCACCAGCGAGCGCTGGTTGTGCGCGCCGTAGTCGGAAATCTCCTTGCTGCACGGGCACAGGCTCTTCACCGGCACGCCGACCTCGGCCCAGAGCGTGGTCACGCCCGCGCAGGTCTCGGCGATCCAGCGACCCTGGTAGTCGAGCAGGCTGGCCAGGCCCGAGACGGGCGCACGCTTGCGCAGGAAGAAGCTGAAGGCGACCTCGATGCGCCCCTCCTGCGCATGCAGCAGCTCGAGCATGCGGGCATGGCGCGCACGCAGCGCCTGGGCGTCCAGCGGCTGGGCGTTCTCTTCCAGCCACGCGACGAAGCGCGACATGTGCGTGCCCTTCTGCTCCGCAGGCAGGGCGACATCGAGCGTCCAGCTGCCTGTGGCCGGCTGTACCGCGCCGGCCACGCGCAACTGCAGCGGATAGCGCAGATCCTTGACCCCGACGCGCTGTATCGCGAGGTGGCGTTCGTCCCGTTCGCTCTGCGTATCCGGGATGTGGAGGACGTCGGTCAGCTTGTTCATCGATGGGTGAAATGTCGCAGCGCACCCGTGGCGACACCGCCGCAAAGACTACACGAGGTCATGCGCGCGGCAGTCACTCAGCCGCCCACCGCACTGAGCGTGCGCCGCGGCACGAAGCGCTCGCGCACGGCGTGCTCGATGCCCGCGGCATCCAGCCCGCACTGCGCCAGCAGGCGAGCCGGCTCGCCGTGCTCGATGAATCGATCGGGCAGGCCCAGGTGCAGCAGCGGCCGGGCCAGCCCCCCGGCGGCCAGGCACTCGCCGACCGCCGAGCCCGCCCCGCCGCCGATGCAACCCTCCTCAACGGTCACGATCGCATCGTGGCTGCGCGCCATCTCAAGCACCAGGGCCTCATCCAGCGGCTTGGCGAAGCGCATGTCGACGACGCTGGCGTCCAGCTTCTCGGCCGCCGCCAGCGCCGCGTGCAGCACCGTGCCGAAGGCCAGGATCGCGATGCCCCGGCCCTTGCGCCGCAGCACGCCTTTGCCCCAGGGCCACTCGGTCAGGCCGGATTCCACCGTCGCCCCGATCCCGACCCCGCGCGGATAGCGCACCGCCACCGGATGCCCGTGGCGGAACGCTGTCGTCAGCGCCTGGCGGCATTCGTTCTCGTCGCTGGGCACCAGCATGCTGCAGTTGGGCAGGCAGCGCACGAAGGCAATGTCGTAGGCGCCGGCATGCGTCGGCCCGTCGGCCCCGACGATGCCCGCGCGATCGAGCGCAAACACCACCGGCAGATCCTGCAGCGCCACGTCGTGCACCAGCTGGTCATAGCCCCGCTGCAGGAAGGTCGAGTAGATCGCCAGCACCGGCTTCAGCCCTTCGCAGGCCAGGCCGGCGGCGAAGGTGACCGCATGCTGCTCGGCGATGCCGACGTCGAAGTAGCGCTGCGGGAAGCGCTGCTCGAACTCGACCAGGCCCGAGCCCTCACGCATCGCCGGCGTGATGGCCACCAGGCGTTCATCGGCCTGCCCCATGTCGCACAGCCACTGGCCGAACACCTGTGTGAAGCTCGGCTTGGGCGGCGTCACGGGCTTGACCAGGCCCACGGCCGGATCGAACTTGCCCGGCCCGTGGTAGTTCACCGGGTCGGCTTCGGCGAGCTTGTAGCCATAGCCCTTCTTCGTGACCACGTGCAGGAACTGCGGCCCCTTGCGCGCACGCAGGTTCTCGAGCGTGGGAATCAGCGCGTCCAGGTCATGGCCGTCGATCGGCCCCACGTACTGGAAGCCGAACTCCTCGAAGATGGTGCTGGGCACCAGCATGCCCTTGGCGTGCTCCTCGAAGCGGCGAGCGATCTCGAACAACGGCGTGTGCTTGAGCACCGCCTTGGCGCCCTCGCGCGCGGCCGCATAGAAGCGACCGCTCATCAGCCGCGCCAGATACTTGTTCAGTGCCCCAACCGGCGGGCTGATCGACATGTCGTTGTCGTTCAGCACCACCAGCAGGTCGGCGTTGTCCCCGCCATGCGCGACACCGGCGTTGTTCAGCGCCTCGAAGGCCATGCCCGCGGTCATGGCCCCGTCCCCGATGATGGCCACCGCCTTGCGCTCCTCGCCCTTGAGGCGCGCCGCACGCGCCATGCCCAGCGCGGCCGAGATGCTGGTCGAACTGTGCGCGGTGCCGAAGCTGTCGTACTCGCTTTCCTCCCGGCGCGGAAAGCCGCTGATGCCGCCCTGCTGGCGCAGCGTGCGCATGGCCTCGCGCCGGCCGGTGAGGATCTTGTGCGGATAGGTCTGGTGGCCCACGTCCCAAACCAGGCGGTCGTGCGGCGTGTCAAAGACGTAGTGCAGGGCGATGGCGAGCTCGACCGTGCCCAGGTTGCTCGAGAGATGCCCACCGGTCTGGCTCACCGAATGCAGCACGAACTCGCGCAGTTGCTGCGCCAGCTGCGGCAATTCCTGGCGCGGCAGGCGGCGCAGGTCGGCTGGGCTGGCGATGGCCTCGAGCATGGGATAGGCAGCCATCTCAGCTTTCCCGCTCCACGATGCGATCGGCCAGCCGCTCCAGCAGCCGGGTGTCCTGCAGTCCGCTTCGCCGCAGTGCCGCGTGCGCCTGCGCATGCAGTGCAGCCGCCTCGCCCCGCGCGGCCTCCAGCCCGAGCACGCTCACGTAGGTCGGCTTGTCAGAGTCGCGGTCCTTGCCCGCGGTCTTGCCCAACGTGGCCGATTCCTGCGTCACGTCGAGGATGTCGTCGACCACCTGGAAGGCCAGGCCGATTGCATCGCCGTAGGCCGACAAGGCCTCCCAGGCACGCGCGCCGGTCG
>JADZCL010000349.1 GCA_020851615.1 Rubrivivax sp. | reverse complement strand
GCCAGCAGCGAGAAGTGCCCGCCCGTATTCATCCCGCCCGCCGCCGCCTCGACCGCCCCGGCACCGAAGATCAGCACCGGTGTCACCAGCGGCAGCACCAGCAGCGACAGCAGCACCCCCGCACCGCGCACGCCCACGGTCAGCGCCGCACCGATCGCGCCGACCAGGCTCAGCACCGGCGTGCCCAGCAGCAGCGTCAGCACAAGGTTGCCAATCGCCTCGCCATCCAGGCCGTACTGCAGCGCCAGCACCGGCGCCACCAGGGTCAGCAGCAAGCCGCTGGCCAGCCAGTGTGCGGCAATCTTGGCCAGCACGATCAGCGGCAGTGGCGTGGGCGACAGCAGCATCTGCTCGAGCGTGCCGTCGGCCGCGTCGTCGGCAAACAGGCGCGGCATCGAGAGCATGGCCGCCAGCAAGGCCGCCACCCACACCACGCCCGGCCCGAGGCGGCGCAGCCAGGCCGGATCGGCTCCAAGCGCCAGCGGGAACAGGCTGGCCACGATGACGAAGAAGATCGCCGCGGCCAGCGTGTCGGCACGCCGGCGCTGCGCCAGACGCAGGTCGCGCATGAACACGGCCAGGGCCGTCACAGGCTCACCGCCACGGTCTCGATCCCGTCAAGCGGCAGGCTCTGGTGGCTCGTCAGCACGACGATCCCGCCGCCAGCCAGGTGGGCGCGCAGCAGATCCGCCAGCCAGTCGACGGCCGCCACGTCCAGCGCATTGAACGGCTCGTCCAGCACCCACAGGGCTTGCCCGGCGGCCAGGGCCAGCCGCGCCAGCGCCACCCGCCGGCGCTGGCCCGCCGACAGCACGCGCGCGGGCAAGCGCTCGCAGCCGGCCAGTCCGGCGGCACCCAGGGCACGATCGGCCTGCGCGTCGTCACAGCGGTGACCGGCCAGCGCCAGCAGCGACACCAGGTTCTCGCGCGCGCTCAGGTCGTCCTTGAGCGCGGCCCCGTGCCCGAGGTAGACCAGAGCGCGATGGAAGGCGTCACGATCGGCCGTGATCGGCCTGCCCAGCCAGGTGACGCGGCCTGCAGCCGGCAGCGTCAGCCCGACCAGCATGCGCAGCAAGGTCGTCTTGCCGGCGCCGTTTGCGCCCAGCACGCGCAGCAACTGGCCAGGGGCAACGGCCAGCGTCAGGGCACTGAACAGCACACGCCTGCCACGGCGGGCCTCGAAGTCGTGGGCGGCGAGCACGGCGCGCACTCTACCGCGGTCAACACGACGGCAGGCTGACAAGCCGGGCGTGGCCGCCTCCACCACCTTTGACTTGCCGCAAGCACATCGCGTCGGCGTATATGCTTAATCACTGAAGTGTCACGGCTCCGGCGGTGCGTCACAGTCGCCCCGGCAAGCGGGCCGGCACCTCACCCGGTGGAGGAGCAACACGTGTTCGACACCCTGGACGATCGCGCCGGCGGCGCCGCCACGGACACATCCAGTCGCCCTGGCGACCACGCTGCGCGACCAATCTGGCAGTTCACCACCGACGACGTCGCCGCCTGCGACCGGCCCGACTACTGGCGACACGCCATCGGCCAGGCCTTGAACGTCGACGTCACCGTGCAGCCCTTGCCCGGCATGCCCTTCGACATGCGCCTGTCGCTGCAGGACTGGACGTGCTTGCGCCTCTTGAGCGTGCGCGGCAGCGCGCACCGCGCGCTGCGGCGTGGACCCGGTCGCGGGGATGGCGTCTCGCTGGTGCTGCAATTCAGCGGCGTTTGCGAATTCGGCGACCGCCGGCGCAAGGTCACTCTCGGCCCGGGAGACGCGGCCCTCATGCCGCCGGATTTCGAGCACGTCATCGCGCCGCGCGGGGCGTACTCGCATGTCTTGATCGACCTGCCCTGGCAGATCATGGACGACCTGCTGCCGCCATGGCGCAGCCTGTCGTGCCACACCCTGCCGGCCGCCCATCCGATGGCCGCTGCGATGGTCGACCTCACGCGCTGGATGCTGCAGCACGGTGACGCGCTACCCGATGACGGGCGGGCCAGCCTGGCCCACTCGCTGACCAGCCTCGTCCCCAGCCTGGCCGAGGCGGGCGCGGCCTTGCCCGCACGCCCGACGCGCAAGCAACTGGGCCCGCTGGCACGCGCGCAGCGCGAGCGCATCGAGGCCTTCGTGCGCGAGAACCTCGGCGAGTCCTCTCTGGACGTGGGACGGATTGCGCACGAACTCGGACTCTCGACGCGCTACGTGCACAAGCTGTGTGCCGCCGGCCCGGGCGTGATGCAGTGGGTGCTCGAGTGCCGCCTGCAAGCCGCGCGCGAGGAGCTGGCGCAGCGCGGCGCACGCTCGGTGTCGTCGATCGCCTACGGTCTGGGCTTCACCAGCCCCTCGCACTTCAGCCGCGCGTTCCGGCGGCGTTTCGGCATGCGTCCGACCCAGATCTGAACGCGGGTGGCTGTGGCGCTGGGCCGCCTGCGTGCCACCCGCTACTCGGGATTTCCCGCTGCCGTGCAGTGCACGCACAGGCCAAGGGGCGTGCACTCCCGGTCCAGCGTACGCGCCGTCTCCCACTAGGCTTGAAGCCACCGGAGGAACCGGGGCCAACCCGAGTCGAGGAGCAACATGGCAGGCAACGCACTCGGACGAATGCGCGCGCTGGGCTTGGCGGCGCTGTGGACCTTCTGGGCCCTGCTGACGCTGACGGCACCCGCCGCCGCGCAGCAGGCCACCTATATCGGCGAAAAGGCCTGCCTGGGTTGCCACGGGCAGGAGAACCTGCACTTCGGCGACACGCTGCACGCCAAGCTGTTTCGCCAGAACCCGCGCAACGAGCGCGAGCAGCAGGTCTGCGAGGCCTGCCACGGCCCGGGTTCGCTGCACGCCAAGGACAAGGGCAACAAGACGCTGATCGTCGGCTTCACGCGGCAATGGGGCTCGCCCATCGAACAGCAGAACGGCATGTGCCTGGCCTGCCACCAGGGCGGCAACCGACTGCACTGGCCAGGCTCGACGCACGCGGGCAACCAGCTCTCCTGCGCGGATTGCCATAACCCGATGGATCGCGTCTCGCTGAAGGGGGCGCTCGTCAAGCCGACCATCAACGAGACCTGCCAGAACTGCCACCGCCAGCAGCGCGTGGAGTTCAACAAGCGCTCGCACATGCCGCTGCCCGAGGGCAAGATGAGCTGCGTCGACTGCCACAACCCGCACGGCAGCACGACGCGGCCGCTGCTCAAGGCCGAAAGCGTGAATGCGCTCTGCACGAGCTGCCACGCCGAGAAACGCGGCCCGCTGCTGTGGGAGCACGCGCCGGTGCGTGAGAGCTGCCTGAATTGCCACCAGCCCCACGGCTCCAACCACGACAAGCTGCTCGTCTCGGCACGACCTCAGCTCTGCCAGCAGTGCCACAGCCCCTCGGTTGGCCATCCCGGGCAGTTCTACAACGCGAGCCAAACGGCCGCTGCGGCGCAGCTCGGCGGTACCGCAAGCCAGCGCACCATCGGTCGCAGCTGCCAGAACTGCCATTCCCAAGTGCATGGCAGCAACCACCCGGCCGGCGCGCGCCTGCAGCGCTGAGTGCACGAGGAGGAGGTTCAGATGCAAACCGCCACACGCTCATCCCGTGCCGCCGCACGCCGGCGCCATCTACCCGGGATACCCCGCCTGGCCCATCTCCCGGCCTGCATCGCCTTCGCGCTGGCGCAGGGCTTGATCGCCAGCGCTGTCGCCGATTCCGGCAATGGCGCCGACACGATGCTGGCCAACACACTGACGCCGCAAGGCACGATCCCCGGACGTGCCAAGGACCCCGACGGCCTGGGCCTGGCCGAGCACTCCCGCACGCCGACCGGCTTCCTCGAGCCCAACCCCTGGCTGCTGCAGGACTGGCCGCCGGGCCAGACCGGCTGGCGCACCCGGGGCGGGGCCGAACTGGGCGGGCTCTACTACAACGGCGACCGCAAGGCCGCCAAGTTCGGCGAGTACAAGTCGCCCAAGTCGGGGCTGGTGCTGACCAACGCCTGGCTCGAGGCCGAGCGCCCGGACGGCGCGCTCTTCTTCGACCTCAACGCCGGCAGCCTCGGGCGCAAGGACCAGTACCTTGGCGCCAGCGGCGGGCGCTACAACGCATGGAAGCTGTCGATCTTCTACAACGAGACCGACCACCTGTTCACGAGCCGCTACCGCAACCTGTGGAGCGGCACGGGCACCGGCCGCCTGACACTCAACCCGCCCCTGGTCGCCGGGCCGATGGCGCCCGCCACCGCGGCAACTGTCGACCTGGCGATCGGCAACGCCGCCTTGGCCACGCCGGACAGCTCGCTGAGCGTGCTGCGGCAGAAGGGCGGCCTGCGGCTTGATCTGCGTCTGGACGAGGACTGGCGTGCCTTCGCCTCGCTGACCAGCGAGAAGCGCCAGGGCGCACGGCCCTTCGGCATGGTGCTGGGCGGCGGTGGCGGCACCGGCGGCATCGAGATCCCCGAGTCGATCGACTACGACACCCACGACATCCTCGCCGGTGTGCAGTGGAGCAACGGCCGCACCAGCCTGAACCTGCAGGCCTCGGCCTCGCTGTTCCGCAACAAGATCAGCACGCTGACGGTCGACAACCCGATGCTGGTCGCGCCCGCCAACGGGCTCACCAACTTCCCGCAGGCGGTCTTCGCCCTCTATCCCGACAACGACGCCTACAACGTCAAGGCCGAGTTCGCGCATGCGATGCCCGAGCTTGCACGCGCCCGTGTCACGGCGCTGCTTTCGGCCACCAGCATG
>JADZCL010000348.1 GCA_020851615.1 Rubrivivax sp. | reverse complement strand
GTTCGCGCTTTGGTTCAAGATTGCACACCACCGTGGCGACGCTCGCCGTCGTCTCGGCCCTCCTTGCAGCATGCGGCGGGGGCGGGGGCTCGACGTCGACCGAACCCGGCGCCAGCGGCACGCCGGCACCCAGCCCGGCGCCCAGCCCGGCGCCGACCCCAACACCGGAGCCCACGCCCACGCCTGCGCCGGAGCCAACGCCCGCGCCGTCGCCAGCCCCAGATCCCGCGCCCATCAGCCAGGGGCGCTATGACGTCGGCAACCCGACGGTCACGACGATCTTCGTGGCGCCCACCGGCAGCGACGGCAACGATGGCGCGAGTGCCGCCACACCGCTGCGCACGCTGCTTGCCGCGTGGCAACGGGTGCCCACGGGCAACCTGAGCGGCACGGGCTATCGCATCCTGCTGGCCCCCGGGACCTATGCCGCAGCCGACATTCCGCACTACATGGATGGGCGCTCCGGTTCGCGCAGCTTCCCCATCATCATCGAGGCCGCGCAGCGCGGCACGGTGACACTGCAGCGGGACCTGAACGTCTTCGGCGTCAGCTACCTGTACATCCGCAACCTGGTCATCCGGCCCGTGCCAGCCGGCGACGCGTTCCACTGCGAGCAGTGCGACCACCTCCTGCTCAGTGGCAACACCATCAACGGGGGCAGCAGCCGTGAGGCGCAGGAGGCGCTGAAGATCAACCAATCCCAGTACGTCTACCTCGAGGACAACGACATCTCCGGGGCCTGGGACAACGCGATCGACTACGTTGCCGTGCAGTACGGGCACGTCGTGGGCAACACGGTTCACGACTCGGGCGACTGGTGCCAATACGCCAAGGGCGGCTCGGCCTACCTGCGCATCGAAGGGAACACGTATTTCAACTGCGGCACGGGTGGCTTCACCGCGGGGCAGGGAACGGGCTTTCAGTTCATGACCTCGCCCTGGATCCACTACGAGGCCTATGGCATCCGCTTCGTCAACAACGTGGTGCACGACGTCGAGGGGGCGGCCATCGGTGCCAACGGGGCCTTCAATGTCCTGTTCGCCCACAACACCTTCTACCGTGTCGGCACGCGCTCCCACCTGTTCGAGGCCGTGGCCGGCATGCGCTCCTGCGACGGCCGCCCCGGCGAAGCCGGGCGCGAGCGCTGCCAGCAATACCTGGATGCCGGTGGCTGGGGCACGACGGTGGTGGATGACGGCACCAACGCCGTGCTCATTCCCAACCGGAACGTGCTGGTCCTGAACAACATCTTCTACAACCCTGCGGGCGTGCAGAGCCAGTGGCAGCACTTCAGGGTGGTCGGTGCAATCGTCGCGCCTGCCGGCAGCAACGTGCCCGCCGACGCCCGCGGCGATACCGGTCTCGTCATTCGCGGAAACTGGGTCTGGGACGGCCCTGCAGGCCATCCCCTGTTGGAAGACGCCACCGGCGGCTGCCCCGACAGCAACGCGACGTGCAATCCCGCGCAGCTGGTGGCGCAGAACAGCATCAATCAGGCCCAGCCTCAACTCGTGAACCCGGCGGCCGGGGACTACCGCCTCGTCGCCGGGGGCAACGTGGACGGCTACGCGCCCGCAGCGATCCCCGATTTTTCCTGGAGCCAGCTGCCTGCGCGTCCGGCAGCCCCTGCGGGTGACAGCGACAACCGCGTCACCTCCAACATGCCCGGGCAGTCACGCGCGACCGTGAACCGCATCGGCGCCTTCTGAAGTGTCCCCGGGGCCAGGCGGCGCGTGGCCTGGCTGCACGGGCTGGCTCGCGAGCTTGAGCTTGCGGTAGATCGCCTTGATGTAGTCGTTGACGGCGGACCACTTGATGCCCATGAGGCTGGCGATCTCCTTGATCGTGAAGCCCTTGCTCAGGTAGCTCAGGATCTCGCTCTCGCGCACGGTCAGCGGCTCGGGCGCACTCGCCGTGGCCGCCGCGGCGTGGGTGTCGCGGAAGTGGGCGAGCAGCCGGCGCGCAATGGCCGGTGACAGCGGTGGCTGCCCGCGCGCGATCTTCTGCAACTCCTCCACCAGCACCTCGAAGCGGTCTTCCTTCAGCAGATAGCCGTCGGCACCGCGCTGCAGGGCCGGGAAGAGATGTTCGTCGTCCACATAGAGCGTGGTGACGATCTTGGTGGCATGGCAATCGGCGAGTTCGGCCAGCAGGTCCAGGCCGTTGCCGTCGGGCAGTTCGAGGTCGATCAGGATGAGCCGCAAGGGCGCAGCGTCGGCCTGCGCCAACTGGCGGCGTGCGCTCTCGAGGTTGTCCGCCTCGGCGATGTGCTGCACGTCGCTGAAGCTCTCGCGCACGACGCGGCACAGGAAGCCGCGCGCAACGGCGTTGTCTTCGAGGATCAACACCTTGACCGTCATGCAGTCCCTTCCTGGGGTGTCGCGCGGATGCTAACGCCAATGGGCGGCAGCGCCGGCGGCTGGGCAACCGGTTGGACACAGGGCGGCTCCTACAATGCCGGCCCATGCGCATCCTGATCGCCAACGACGATGGCTACCTCGCTCCGGGCATCGCCGCGCTGGTGCGCGCCTGCGAGGGGTTGGGCGAGATCGACGTCGTTGCCCCGGAGCAGAATGCCAGCGGCACCAGCAACGCGCTGTCACTGACGCGGCCGCTCTCGGTGTTCGAGGCGCGCGGCGTGCACGGGCGGACGGTCACCGTCGTCAACGGCACGCCGTCGGATTGCGTGCACGTGGCGTTGACTGGCTTGTTGCCGCAACGCCCGGATCTCGTCCTCTCCGGCATCAACAACGGGGCCAACATGGGCGATGACACGCTCTACTCGGGCACCGTGGCCGCGGCGATGGAGGGTTTCCTGTTCGGAATTCCAGCGCTAGCGTTCTCGCAGGTCGAGAAGGGGTGGGCGCATCTGGACGCTGCGGCGGCGACCGCGCGCGAACTCATCGAGCAGGTCCTGGCGCCGGGCTTGCCGTCAACGCCCTTCCTGCTCAACGTCAACATCCCCACCTGTGCCGACGCCTGCACCCGCGCACGCCGGGTGACGCGACTGGGGCGGCGCCACGCCAGCGAACCGGTTGTGCGCCAGGTGAACCCGCGCGGGGACACGATCTACTGGATCGGCCCGGCAGGAGATGCACGCGAGGCCGGGGAGGGCACCGACTTCCACGCCATCGCGCAGGGTGAGGTGTCGATCACTCCGCTGCAGGTCGATCTGACCGACCATGCGGCGCGCCCGTTCTGGGCAGAGCGCCTGACCAGGTCGACTGCCGGGTGAGCCGCAGCCCGCGCCCCACCCGCTTCCCACTGGGCCTGGATCGCTTGCCGGCCGGTGCGCTGCCGACCCCAGGACAGGCCCCGGTACAGCCGCGCGAGCCGCTGCGGCCGCAGCGCCCGCTGGCGGAGGCGGCGCGTGATGCGCTGCACCGGGCGCCGCCCGCCGGACTGGGTCTGGACTCGGCGGCGGTGCGCGCGCGCATGGTGCAACGGCTGCGCGCCGAAGGTCTGGCCTGCGAGCCGGTGCTGCAGGCGCTCGCGCGTGTGGAGCGACACCGCTTCGTCGACACCGCGCTGGCCACGCAGGCCTACGAGGACACCAGCCTGCCGATCGGGCACGGGCAGACCATCAGCAAGCCTTCGGTCGTGGCGCACATGCTGTCGCTGCTGCATGACTCGGAGCGCGCCCGTGAACTGGGGGCGTTGGGTCGCGTGCTCGAGATCGGCACCGGCTGCGGCTACCAGGCGGCGCTGCTGTCGCTGCTTGCCCGTGGCGTGGTGTCGATCGAGCGCCTGCGCCCGCTGCACGAGAAGGCGCGTGCGCACCTGCACGGCTGGCGAGCCGGCGACCTGCGTCTGGTCCATGGCGACGGGCGGCTGGGGCACGCACCCTGGGCGCCGTACGACCATATCGTTGCCGCAGCCGGTGGCGATGTGTTGCCGCAGGCCTGGCTCGACCAGTTGGCGGTCGGTGGGCGGCTGGTGGCGCCGGTGCATGACGCGTACCGGGGCGGGCAGGTGCTGCTCGTGGTCGACCGCAGCGCATCGGGCTGGCGCGAGCAGCGCCTGGGGGCCGTGCACTTCGTCCCCCTAAAATCCGGCCGCGCGTGACGGCTGCGGCACGCACACGGCGATGACGGCGCAAAGGGCGGACCCGAACATGAGGCAGACCGGAGACGGACAATGGATGCGGCGGTCTGGCCTGGGCGTGCTGCTTGCGCTGCTGCTGGCCCTGCTGGCTGCGTGTGCCAGTGACCCGCGAGCCAGTCGCGCCCCGATCGAGGAGCGCAGGCCGACTGCGCGCAGTGCGCCTGCCGCCCCGGCTGCCCCTGGAACCGTTCCCGCGCCGGCTGCCGATGCGGCCAAGGCACAAGGGGGCGCCGATGCGCCGGCCAAGCCCGGGTTCTATGCCGTGCGGCCGGGTGACACGCTCATCCGCATCGCGCTCGATCACGGCCAGAACTGGCGTGACGTGCAGCGCTGGAGCAACCTCGACAACCCCAACGTGATCGAAGTCGGCCAGATGCTGCGTGTGGCCCCGCCAGGCACCGAGCTCGCGGCCAGCGGCGCGGCAGCCACGCCGCGTGCGGTCGCCGCCGCAGGTCGGGTCGAATCGCGCCCGCTTGATGCGCGCGAGGCGACGGTGGCCTCGGCGCCCACGGCGGGCAGCGCGCCGGCAGGTGCCAGCGCAAGCGGCGCGGCCAGTGCGCCGACTGCGGCCGCGCCAGCCACGGCCTCGGCTTCGGTTCCCACCCCGGCAGCACCGGCCAAGCCGTTGGCGAGGGAGGGGGATGAGGCGGTGCCCTGGATGTGGCCCGCCAGCGGCCCGGTGGTCGCGACCTTCGACGAAGGGCGCAACAAGGGCGTGGCCATTGGCGGCAAGGCCGGCGACCCGGTGCTGGCAGCGGCGGATGGGCGCGTGGTCTACGCCGGTTCGGGCCTGCGGGGTTACGGCAACCTCGTGATCGTCAAGCACAACGCGACCTACCTCACGGCCTACGCCCACAACCAGACCCTGCTGGTGAAGGACGAGCAGGTCGTGCGCCGGGGGCAGAAGATCGCCGAGATGGGCTCAAGCGACGCCGATCGCGTGCAACTGCACTTCGAGATCCGTCGCCAGGGGGTGCCGGTCGATCCCTTGCGCCTGCTGCCGCCGCGCTGATTGACGCCCACAGCGGGCCGCGTGGGCTGTGGGCGCCCGATGCGCCCCGGATAATCTCCCGATGGCAGTCGAAGAGGAATGGCTCGAGGTCGAATCGCTCGACCTCGACGGGCAGGGGGTTGCGCATCGGGCTGACGGCAAGGTCGTCTTCATCGATGGCGCCCTGCCTGCCGAGCGCGTGCAGGCGGTCGTTGCGCGGCGCAAGAACAACTGGGAGCAGGGGCAGCTGAGCGCGCTTGCGCGTGAAAGCCCCTTGCGTGTGCGCCCGGCGTGTCCGCATTTCGGGCTGCATGCCGGCGCCTGCGGTGGCTGCAAGATGCAGCACCTGCACCCGGCAGCGCAGGTGGCGATCAAGCAGCGCGTGCTCGAGGATGCCTTGCGGCACCTGGCCAGGCTCAGGCCCGAGCAGGTCTTGCGTCCGATCGAGGGGCCGGCCTGGGGTTACCGCTGGCGCGCCCGGCTCTCCGTCCGCTACTTGGAGAAGAAGGGCCGCGTTCTGGTCGGCTTTCACGAGCGCAAGTCGCGCTACGTGGCCGACATGAGCGTGTGTCCGGTGCTGCCCCGGGAGGTGAGTGCCCTGCTGGTGCCACTGCGTGAGTTGATCGGCACGCTCGCGCAGCGCGACCGCGTCCCGCAGATCGAGGTGGCGGTTGGCGATGCCGTCACGGCGCTGGTGTTGCGCCATCTGCAGCCGTTGGCGGCTACCGACGCGGAACGCCTGCGCGCGTTCGCCCGCGTGCACCACGTGCAGTGGTGGTTGCAGCCCGGCGGCCCCGACAGCGTGCAGCGTCTGGACGATGACGGGCCGCAGCTCGCCTACGCGCAGCCTGAGTTCGGCATCGTGATGCCGTTTCGGCCGACCGACTTCACGCAAGTCAACCCGCACATCAACCGCGTGCTCGTCGGGCGAGCCCTGGCCTTGCTCGAGGTGCAGGCACAGGATCGCGTCATCGACTGGTTCTGCGGACTGGGCAACTTCACGCTGCCGCTGGCCACGCGCGCGCAGCAGGTCCACGGCATCGAAGGGAGCGAGTCCCTGGTCCAGCGCGCACGCGACAACGCGCGCCGCAACGGCCTGGCGTCGAAGACGAGCTTCGAGGTGCGCAATCTGTTCGACGTGCAGCCTGCCGATCTGGTGGCAGCCGGCCATGCCCGGCGCTGGCTCGTCGACCCGCCGCGCGAGGGCGCCTTTGCGTTGGCCATGGCGCTGGCCCACCTGCATGGGGCGCCGGATCCGGGCTGGCAACCGCCGCAACGCATCGTCTACGTGAGCTGCAACCCGGCCACGCTGGCGCGTGACGCCGGGTTGCTCGTGCACCAGGGGGGCTATCGCTGCTGCGCCGCCGGTGTCATCAACATGTTCCCGCACACGGCGCACGTCGAAAGCATCGCGGTCTTCGAGCGGCGCCAGGAAGCGGCAGTGGCCTGAGCCGCCGCTGCCGTCATGTCGCGTACGCCGGCGTGATGCGGCGGGCCTCGACGTAGTAGCGCTTCTCGTGTGCCTCGCCCATCGAGAAGGTCTTGCGCGGCAGCGGCCCCTTGTGCACCACGCGGCGCAGCAGATCGCCCTTGGCCAGCGTGGGCAGGTGCACTCCGGCGTGGCCCGGCTCCTGCGCCAGGCGCGCGAGCACGTCGTCGCCGTGCACGTAATCGATGCCGCTGGCGCCCTTGGCCGCCAGCAGGCGGTCGATGAAGGGTTGCAGGGCGTCCAGCGCCAGTGCGGCGGGCCCGCCCTCAAGCTGCGCGACGACAAAGCGCGGGCCGGGGCCGACGATGCCGAAGCTGCGGGCATCGGTACCCACCTGCGCCCGCAGCGCGTCGGCCGAAGCCGCTGCGCTGCACCGCAGGGCGCTGCCGAAGGCCGCCTGCATGGCCTGCTGCAGATCGCCGGTGACGCCCATGAGCAGGCGGTGGATCGGTTCGAACTCCAGTGCCGGATCGTGGATGTTGACGACTTCGACCAGGGCGTGACGTGCCGGGTGGTCTGGTCCGGCACCTGCGGCCTTGATCTCTTCCCAGGTGGCTTTCGCGGTGGCCAGCGAATGGTTGCCATCACCCACCGGGAAGAGCATGACCGGGGTGTCGACGGCGACGCCGTGGCGTTGTGCAAAGGCCCGCGGCTGCGCCAGCGCAACCAGGGCCTGGGTCAGGCGTGCGGCCCGCGCGGGGTCGATTGCCAGGCCGCGCAGGTGGCCACCGCTGGCCATCAACTCGGTTTCGTAGAGTGGGGCGAGCGCCGCGTGCTCGCGCGCCAGCGGCTCGATCACGGTGCCCTGCGGGTCGTCGATCAACACCATGACGTGCGGCAGCTCGAGTGCGGCGCCGCGGCGCACGGCCACGCGCGGCGCGATGCGCTCGACGATGGTGCCTTCGGTCGGCCGGATCAGGCTCGTCGAGGTCGGTGAGTAGTCGTAGTGCTCGAGGTCGAGTTCGAGCATCAGCCCGCGCCGCGTGCGCCCGCCGACGCTGCGCTCGACGAGGATCGGGCCCGCGTGCTCGACCAGCAGGCCGCGCGCGAGGTAGTCCCGCATCGTCGCCTGGATGCGCGCAATGCGTGCCGGGGCGTCGGCAGCGGCCAGGTGGACCTCGGGAAAGATCAACTGCAGCGTCGATGGCGCGGCCCCCACCTCACGCTCGACTGCTTCCCAGTACGCGGGCTCCGAGGTGTATTGGTCACAGGCGACGACGGCCCACTTGCGCAGGTCGACCCCCGGGCGGGGCAGGCACAGG